>CAYNJB010000031.1:0-9893 GCA_964397515.1 uncultured Nitrosopumilales archaeon
GATCTTCTTACAGATTTTTCACCTAGAATATATTGCTTTAATTTCTTATCATACACAATATTTCTTACAGATCTACTACCAAAAACTATCTCCGGGAAAACTCCATTATCTAATTCTTGGTATATTCGTTGCCCTAACTCAACAATACGTTTTCTGAGCTCAGCTTTTCTCTGCCTAGCTATATTCTTCGATTGTTCTTTGTCTTCCAACAATTTTCTCCTCATTTATTTTCTCATTATTATCAACTTTTTGCTCAACATCTTCTTTTATGTTTTCCTGAGGTTTCTTTTCTTCTAATACATTGCTTGTCTCCGCTTTTATATTATTCTCCTTTTTTCTTTCTAGAAGTTTCCGGTAACGGGGAAGTTTTTCTGCTTTAATAATATCTGCTGAAAATTTTGCGACTAAAGGAAGATACCTTCCATAGATGTTCATCTTTCTCTTAACAGCTTCCATTGAGCCTTTTTTAGAAAGGTGAATTCCGAGACGTCTTACAACTTCTCTTACTGCGTTTTTTAACTCTTTTTCTAACTCTGGACGATCCGCTAGGTATTCTTTTCCTACTGTTTTGTAAGGTATCTTTGTAGAGCAGACATGAGTAACTATTGTTAGTGGCGCATCTTGTGGTATTTTGTATCTTCTCCAATCAATCTCTTCATTAACTATTTTCCAAGCTATATCGTTCCTCTCATCATATAATAATGGAATTCTATTAGCGAATCTCATGATTCTAATACCTGCGGGGAGAATTTTTCCTCCGTAAGCCAATCCTACCTCAACAATAAATGGGAAACCTGAGTATGCTGAAGGTGGCCTTTGAGTAACCGCCGAAAACTCTGGTTGAAGTTCCTTAGTTATTCCCACATCTAAAATTTCGTTACCTAAAGGTGATAAACAGCTCGCGTCAGGTTGGAGAAATTCTTTAAATGAATGTAGTGCGTTACCAAACTTTACCATCTGATCATTATTGAGTTCCGACGGCTTGGTATTTAATGGGAGTCCAGCATATTCCAAGAATTTTCTCGAAATTCTCTCTCCTACTCTGTGAAAATTCTTTTGAAGAAATTTAATTAAGTTCTTTTCCGTTGCTTGGGTGAGCAGTCGCCTAAGCGCCTCCACGTCTATTCCATGTGGGTGAGGAAGCGTCTCCTTTGGAGAATTTGGCATCTTATCGGTTACCCTCTCATAATATGAAATTCTGCCTAACGCATCAGCGTAAACTATGTTTGCATATGGTGTTACTAAAGCTGTTTCCTTGAAATAATCATGTATTTTTTGTGATCCGCGAGTATAATCACCTATTAATGTTATTTGCACTGATGTCCCTGTAACGCCGTTTGCATCAACTACTGTTTTGTTCAATATTCGCGGAGAATTGTTTTGAATATTTATCATCATTTCAAAAATAGTTGCTTTAACACCATCTATTGACGTCGTAATTAATACTGGCCTGTTTGTTGTTATTTGACCATAAAGAATAGACATTGTTCCTCCCATACCAAACATTCCCCTTGCTTGCCGTAAGTGGAACTTGCTTCCGTAGAAAACTCTGGCAAAAGCATTTGGCACATATTTAGGATCAACACCTGGTCCATTATCCTGAATTTTTAGTATGTATGATTTTGGATCCGAAAGATCTCCATTAACTGATTCTGGGATTATTCTTACAAAAATATTTGGCAGTATTCTTGTTTGTTCGCATGCATCTAATGAATTTTCGACAAGTTCCCTGGTCGCAAAATAAAGTGCTCTAGATGGGTTGCTAAATCCTGCTAAGTCTCTGTTCCGGTAAAAAAATTCACTAGGGGATATTTCAGTAAATGAAACTTGTTTCTTAGACAAATTCTTTACCATCCTCCCATAGTTGTAATTTCTCTATTTTCGACTTTTGGCGAGCTCTTTGCAGCATCTTGTATACCGAGTTATGGGGACTTCCTTTAGCTAATTTATCTATGGCGTTCATTGCCCGTTTTGTTTCTTCAAAATTACCTATTACCGATGCTGTATGACCATAAACTGACAAGTCCACACCTGTTAATTCTTCAATTAATCTACGTGATTTTCCATTTAATCCAATTATTCGTCCTTTGATTCTACGTAATGCATCTCTAGATTTTCCAACAATCTCTTTTAAATCTATAACTCCCAACATATTTTCGTCATTTAACAATTTGAATGCTCTTTCAGGCGAAAAACCTTTTGCTATCGAATTTACTATTGAAACAGCTTTGAAAGGGTCTGATTCTTCTATAGATTGGGAAAGCTTAATGATTACATCCCCAGTTTTACTATCCACTGTTAATGTGACTCCACATTGTTCCTCTAAATGTGTCTTTGTTTTTCCATTCCGACCTACCAATGCCCCTACTCTATCTGCAGGGAGTTTCACTATTTGTTCAAAGCTCATTTATTGATTACCTTATTTACCCAATTATTATTTATCTTGATGCCTCTCTTTTCAAAAAATTGGTTAATATTATTTATGTCTCTTTGTAAATATGTGGTGGAATTTGGGTGTTTAATATTAACTGCGGATCCCATATCAAATAATATAATCTCACCTTTCCACTTGAAAATATTGTATTCCGAAAGATCAGCATGAACTAGCTTTCCTTTAACATATAACTTCCTAATTAAAGTTAAAATCTTCAAGTAATCGCTCTTAGTTACTTCAATTTCTTTTAAAGTTGGAGCCGAAACACCATCTTTACCGATAAACTCCATTCCTAATATGTTCTTCTTCACAAATATTGGTTTAGGAACTCTTACTCCTGCTTTAATAGCTGAATTAAGGTTTCTAAATTCTTTTCTTGCCCAAAGTTCGACTATCTTTGATATACCTTTAACCGCTCTAAATCTTGGATCACCATCTATATATTTAAGGCGATTTCTGAATTCAGCTGTAAATGTAAGATAGATCTTAACTGCAATACTTTCCTCATTATTCGTTAGCCCCCAATAAATGCGAGCCTCTTTCCCTGTTTTTACAACTCCGTTCAATGTTTGAAATGACTTATCTTTCATTAGATTATACAAAGTCATTTTTGTACGTTTATCAAAAACTTCTTCTATTGCTTGTTGGTCTTCTGAACGTTTACGCAAAAATCTGTTCTCTCGTTCATATTTATCAATCTTCCTTTGAAGTTTATTAAAAACTTTGTCTTCTTTTTCCTGCGCCGTCAAAACATTATTCCCTCCTAATTATTTGCATAATCCAATTTACTCATTATTTTTAGCTTTTCTAATTAATCATTATCTGGAAGTTGATCATTTTTTTCTGTTTATGATAATTTATTTTTTTTCTGATTTAAAAATATGTTAAATTAAGGTTTTTTGTTACAAAATGATTAATGTTCAAATTTATATATTATTAAGAAAGGAACTTTACCTATTTTTTTTATTGCTTTAGGTGAAGCTAATTTGATGTTTACCGCATGATCAACTATTTTCTTACCGACTAAATTAATTATTGACATTTTTTGTAAAATTTTTGTTGCTTCTTCAAATCCAACAACCTGACCTGCAAAAAAATCATTTGAAATATGCATTTTTCTTTCATCATCCTTGATAGTTGTTCCCAGAATGTCTATATCGCAAATGTTTACCATTTTAACTTTGCTGCTTTTTATTATTCTAACCGAAAATCTTCCCGGTGAAGCCAATAATGTATCACATTTTTTTCACAATGGATCTAGCTCCACAAGCTTCGCAGATTATAAAATTCAGTCTCTTAATCTTTTCTATATGCGTATCTGGGCTTTCACATACTGGGCAAATAACTGTCTCCCGGAAATATCTTTCAAGTAGAACTGCGAAAGATTGCTTATCTTTTCTTCCAATAAAAATTCCTCTTTCTTTATCTAGAGAAGCTGCTGTTGCAAGCGCTGTCGCTAAAAACATTAAGACTCTATTAGGATCACGCCTCATTAAGCGAGGATACACCATAAAATTTCTTAAAACTGTTTTATTTCCGATGAACTGAACTTCCGGCGTTGGTAACACTACTCTTTCCTTAGAGTCATTCTTTACATTTCCCGCCATCTTATTTCTTAATCTTTTAAGTAATTCATTGTAGGAAAAACTCAAATAATGTCTACCTCATTAACTAAATATAATAAGGTATTTCAACTTTATTTTAAAACATAAGCTAAACAGTTAAAAAACGACTCTCTAATTATTACTCAGTTTTTCTTATATTGAAAATATAGGATCTCTAGCTCTTTTTTTCATTCCTATGAAAGTTTCAGTATATCGAATTCCCGCAATTCTTGATATATGTGAGGAAATAAATTCATGTAATTCATTTATAGATTTAGATCTGAGTTCGATTAATATGTCAAAACGTCCTGTTACTTCTGTCACTCTTCTAACTAATTCTTTGGCAAGCAATTCTTTAATGATATTCTGCCTAAACGTCGGATCAACATTGATCCCGGTTATAGCTAACACTGAATATCCTAATAATTCTTCATTTACTTCTATTGTATATTTATTAATATATCCCATCTTTAACAATCTCCTAATTCTACTATAAACTAGTGGCGCGTTTGATTGAATAGCTCTGCTTAGTTTTGGAACAGATATGCTTGCATCCTTATATAACATATCTATAATTCTGTTATCAATTTTGTCAAATTTATCCATTTCACATAACGCCTCTAGATAATAGAGATATATTCATTAATAAACATATGTTTTTTATATAATTATTCTGAATAATTATTCTATTTCAGTTTAGATATAAACAGATAAATATTTAGGTCACTAAATTGCCGCCAACTTGATGAATCTAAAAAACGTGATTCGTAGTTTCCCTGATTTCCCAAAACCTGGTATTCTCTTTAGAGATATCATGCCAATACTTAAGGATCCTGAGATTCTAGAATATGTGATAAACGCGCTTAAATCTGAGCTAATTGATTATCAAATCAAATATGTAGCCGGAATTGAGTCAAGAGGTTTTATCTTCGGGTCTCTTCTATCTAGGGAGCTCAATAAAGGATTTATCGCTATCAGAAAAGCTGGAAAACTACCCGGCCCAACAATAAAGACCAGTTATACCATAGAATATGGTCAAGCCATTATTGAGCTCCAAAATGACGCACTCACTAAAGGTGATCAAATTCTAATAGTTGACGATCTGCTTGCAACCGGTGGAACGGCAAAAGCCGCGGCTCAACTGATTGAAAATTTGGGTGGAATAATAGCTGGCTTTGCTTTTGTAGTGGAACTATTAGATCTACGCGGCCGTGATGCATTAAAAAAATATCCTATTTTTTCACTTGTGGAATATTAGGTGATCAATAATGACTGATTCTGCAGAGATTGGAATTATTGGGGGAACTGGAGTCTATGATCCTGAAATACTGGAAGATCCCCGTGAAATAAAAGTTCATACGCCATATGGCGAAACATCCGATTTTATTACTATTGGCTATATTAATGGCCGAAAAACCGCGTTTATACCTAGACATGGTAAAGGCCATAGAATTGCTCCACATCTAATAAATGCTAGAGCCAACATTTGGAGCTTAAAACATTTAGGCGTCACTACAATATTAGCGCCATCCGCAGTAGGCAGTCTTAAAGAAAATATTTCGCCTGGTCATATTGTGTTACCTGATCAATTTATTGATCGAACAAAATCTCGTACTAGCACATTTTATGAAGGTACACAAGTTTGTCATATTTCGACAGCTGATCCATTCTGTGATCAATTACTTGAAATAATCCATACTGCCGGATCAAATTTAGGATTACGAATACAAAAAGGTGGTACTTATGTTTGCGTCGAAGGTCCACGATTTTCTACTCGTGCAGAATCGAAGCTGTTCAAGTCTTGGGGTGCAGATATAATCGGTATGACCCTTATTCCCGAATGTGTACTAGCTAGAGAAGCAGAAATGTGTTACGCAAGCATAGCTACTGTAACTGATTATGATGTGTGGGCGGATAAGCCTGTTAGCTGCCAAGAGGTTATAGAAACATCTAAGAAGAATGTCAAAAATATTAAGTTTATTCTACGTGAAGTAATTCCAAGAATTCCCGATGAAAGAACGTGTTCATGTAAAGATGCTCTTAAGGACGCTATATTATAAAATATATTCTTGTTATTCCTAAGCTGCGATTTATAAGAAAGATATGTTTGCTAAGCGAAGTTAGTTATCATATATTATTGTCTAAAAAGCCGGTTAGCGTTTTCTCCAAGTATCTTATTTTTTGAATCATTAGGCAATTCCGATTTTTGGATAGAATGTAATGTTTGACGGACCCATTTTTCAGCGTCTTCAGGACCAAATGGGTAATCTGTTCCAAAAAGAATTTGATCAGGCCCAATAACTTTATGCGCGCATTCAAGCGCCGGCATGCTCCCACAAGTTGCTGTATCATAATAAATTTTTTTGAAATATTCCATTGGTTTTTTACTCAATATTCTTTTATCTGCTATTTCTTCCATACCCTCCTCAGAAACACCGTCTATTCTCGCTTCAAGGAATGGTATCATTCCTCCAAGGTGGTGAGTAATAATTTTCAGATTTGGAAATTTTTCAAGTAATCCGCTAAAAACAATTCGGCCTATCGCGATTGATGTCTCGAAAGGCCATCCAAAAATAATTGGTAATTTGTATTCTAATTCATATTTACGTTGTCCTTGCGCAGGTGGATGAGTTGGATGAAGGTGAATAGGTACATCATATTTTTCAGCCATCTCATAAAACGGATAGAATTCAGGTGAGTCTAGTGGTCTTCCAGATATATTTGTGTACAATTGAATGCCTGAAAGTCCAAGTTGATTAATTGCTCGATCAAATTCATCTAAACCTTTTTACTCGGATAATATCGCAACTTCGCCTATTCCAATAAACCGGTCAGGATAACTATCTACTATTTGCTTTATTTCATCATTACCGCTTTTGGCAATCTTTAATGATATCTCCGGTTTAACATCTGGTGATACAGGGTCTGACGCAGGGAAAGCTAATGTGATAACTTGTTTATCAATACCATATTTATCCATATGTTGTATGCGTTTTTTAGGTTCGTCAAAACGTGAATTTTCAATAAAATATGTGGTTTTTTTTCCAGATTTTATATTAAATAAATATTTTTTCCCCAACTCATCAACGCTATCCGCGATTGAAAATAATGGGTGAATTTTCACAAGATTCTTAAGATAATTTTTCGGATAAATATGGGTAAACGAATCAATTATCATAACTACTTGATTTAAGCGGTGAATAATAAATATTTCCAGTTTATCTCTAAAAATTCCAACATTGAAACTCCATAATTATTTGACATTAATTCGGATTAAATAATTTCGCACTCGATAAATTATTATAACGGGGTTATATTTAAATAATGCAAGTTACCTACTAATATTACATATAACGGTGTTGTGATATTTGGGCGAATCTGAAACTAAAAACGATCTTTATATTCGACAAAGGATAGCTGATGATATGTTTAGTATTGATGGTATTCCATTAACAAATAGGGGTATTTATGGAACCTGTACTTGTGGCGGTAATGTTTTCTATTTTTCAAATAGAGGTGTAATGTGTGATACATGCAGAAAGCTTTACGGAGTCTGGCAGAACAAACGGGGACGGCCGAAAAGTAAGTTTCGAAACTGACCGTCATTCTTTTTCTCTAAGTAATAATACTGCAAATTAACTGCAAGGCTGTTCATGTATGTTTTAATAATCAATTTCAATAATTCTTTTTATTATACCTATTCGTATTATTGATGGAGAAATTAAATAATAACATTGAACAAACATTATGTTTATAATTCAAATGATCTTATTAATAATTCTTGTAGTGAATTAACCCGTAAATCTAGACAACTAAATCTTGAGACATTGGAGGAAGCTCTAAATTCCATAAAACCTGAAAAATTAATTCGCGACTCGATTAAATTAAAAAAAAATAATAATTTAATAATAGGTGATACACCCGTAAATCTCGCCAAAATCGAAAATATCTATATTGTTGGCGGTGGAAAGGCAAGTGGAAATATGGCTTTAGAAATTGCCAGTTTGATCGGGAACCGTCTAAAAGCTGGTATTGTGAATATTCCAAAATCAACAAAGTTGTCCTATAATCATTCTAAGATATGTTTCCAGGAAGCTGATCACCCTATCCCTTCTGAATCAGGAGTAGACGGAGTACGGAAAATAATCAAACTTGTTAAAAACGCTGAGAAAAATGATCTTATCTTCTTTTTAATTTCCGGAGGAGGATCTGCTCTATTACCCATGCCTCGTCAAGGAATAACATTGGACGAAAAGAGGTTTATAACTGACAATCTTCTGAAAGCTGGATGCCGAATAGATGAACTCAACTGTATTCGAAAGCATCTATCTGGATTCAAGGGAGGTCAATTTCTAAAACAAACTAATGCACAAGTAATTTCTTTAATAATTTCCGATGTTGTTAATGATCGTTTAGATGTTATAGCTTCTGGTCCTACATCTCCCGATATTACAACTTTTTCGGATTCAAAAAAAATATTAATAAAATATGATATCTGGAACACTTGTTCGCCTAATATTAAAAAAGTTATTGAAGATGGCATATCTGGACTTATTCCTGAAACTCCTAAACCTGGTGACCCAATTTTCAGCAAAGTTTTCCATAAGATTATCGGAAATAATCGTAAAGCTTGTTTAGCTGCTAAAAAACATCTTAAAAAGAAGGGTCTAAATGTATTGTTTTTATCATCACTTATAGAAGGTGAAGCACGTTACTTTGGAGAAACAATATCTTCAATCTGCGTTGAACTTCATAAATCTGGTAACCCTATCCCAAAGCCATGTGCAATCATCGCTGGAGGCGAAACAACTGTAACCGTTAAAGGCAACGGAACAGGTGGACGCAGTCAAGAAGCTGCTTTATCTGCCTCAAAAAAAATAGAAGGCTTAGATGGCGTTTCTCTATCTTTTATCGGGACTGATGGAATTGATGGATTTACTGATGCAGCCGGCGCGATAGTTGATGGAAACACTATTCCCCGAAGTATAAAACTGGGTTTAAATCATCAAGCAGAACTTGAGAATAATAACTCATATACTTTTTTCAATAATTTATCTGACCTTATATTTACTGGGCCTACAGGAACAAATGTATCCGATGTGGCTGTATGTGTTATTCTCTGATAGCTATTCTTCATTCTCCAAAACTTGAAAATTAACACGGTTACCATCACGATCAAACACTCGTATATTATCCCTTGAATTGTAGGGTGGGCCTACGATAATCATAATTCTGCCAAAAAAGTTGTTCAAATCCTCTTGTGAAGGCATTAGAACGCCGTTTGGATGTGAATGTGCAACCCCTTGCATTGAAAGGTCTAACGGTAACAAATAAGGGGAAAACGACGCGAAATCCTCGGAACGAGTTGCTAAAGGTGGGAGTATTAAATCTGTTATCATAATAGATTCTTTATTTGATTTTCCTCGTAGTACCAAAATACCTTCGTCTGGGTGTGTGCCTTTGCAAAATGCTAGTAAACCTACGACTACACTGTTTTTTAAAAAAATCTTTTTTGTGTTTTTCAAATCCAGTTATCTATACCGTCTTAGGTTATTCTAAATCATAATTAAATGCTTGACAAATATGTGGTTGTTAACATTCAATAATAACGCCGTTATGTTTATTTACCACAAAGTAACATATATTAAATTGTTTTGAGATTTCTAGTTTATAATCCATATTCTAAGGACGATTTATCGAGATGGACCAAAAGAACAAGGCAAGATCTGTTCTCTATTAAGAAGAATGGTAAAGCGACACCTATTATCATTCAGGAGGTGAAATAATTTTGAGTGGAAAGAATAGAATATCATATGTACAGACATGCGATGCGAATATCCCCGAATGCCTCGAAT
>CAYNJB010000032.1:0-9752 GCA_964397515.1 uncultured Nitrosopumilales archaeon
TCGTCAAAAGCACCTACACGCATACCGCTTGAAAGAAGTATCAAAACGATTGTCTTCATCCTAAGATCACAATTATCTAAGATCTCCCTCACTTCCTCGATTGTTGGAGCTCTGTCTTGACCTACTTTCCTAGCGTGTGGCATGATTCTTGAGATCTTAACCCAGTTAATGCCGTTCTCAACATCGTTCATGAGTAGGAAGGCTTTTACTGATTCCTTCAAAGCTCGGATAGTAGATCCGCTAACCTCCCCCCGCCTTTCAGTGATGTAGGTTAAAATGATCTTCTCCGCTTCCTTAGGTTGCTTCTTTGCTAACTCTAGGAACTGGTCAGGCGTGAGATTGAATCTATTTAGGAACTGTCTCAGCTTCTTGATGTATGTGTCTTTGGTTGCCTCTGCTTTGAATCCCAATACAAAAGCCTCTATTGACACGCCTTGAAGGGTGCTCATAAGTGTTTAAGCATCGCTTCTAACTATATATGCATGGTGTTTTAGCACATCATGAGGTGCGGGGGGTGGGATTCGAACCCACGAACCCCTTTGGGACGAGGTCCTGAGCCTCGCGCCTTTGACCTAGCTTGGCAACCCCCGCGCTTTTTACTTATTTTTTTAAATCATCTAAATAAGGTTATTAATTTCTTAATGTTTATTCTGCAAGTTCAGTTGCTTTTAACAAGTTACCATAATCATCGCATCTTCCATCAATCGGTGTCTCAAGTATTATTGGTAATTTTTTTATCAGTTTCGACTGAAGAAAAGCTTTAAAACCTGCCTCACCTATTTGTCCGAAACCTATATGTTCATGTCTATCTAGATTCGACCCAAGATCACCTTTTGCGTCATTTAAATGCACAGCTTTGAGTAAATCTAACCCTATATGTTCGTCAAATTCACTTAGTGTTTTATCCACTGCTTGTTGAGATCTTAAATCATATCCTGAAGCAAAAGCATGACAGGTGTCAAAGCAAACTCCTATTCGTTCTTTTAAATCAATTTTTTCTATAATGTCTTTAATCTCTTTGAATGTATCTCCCATACTATTTTTCTGACCAGCTGTATTTTCAAATAATAATAGAACTTTATTATTAACTTCGTTTAAAGCTTTTTCGCAGGCTGATACTATTCTTACTATCCCTTTTTCTTTACCTGAACCTAGGTGGCTTCCAAGATGTGTTACTAGATACGGAATCCCTAGGAGCCCAGTTCTCCGCAAGTCTATTATAAGTGCCTCCACTGACTTTAGATAAACCTCTTCTCTTGATGACGCTAAATTTGGCAAATAGGGCATATGTGCTAATGTTTGCGAAAAGTTCATTCTCTTAGTTTTGTTTATAAAATTTTTTATTTCGTTTTTCTCTAAATCTTTAAAGTTCCAACCTCGAGGATTGTGAGTGAATATCTGGAAGGTTCCGCATCCTATTTTTTTTGCTCTGTCAACTGCGAGATCTATTCTTTCAGCTATGGATATATGCAGCCCAATTTTTATCTTTGAATTCACGTCATAATGTGTAACAGCTTATACCAATAAACTTTGATTAAAGTTATCATTTATTGTATCTTTATCTTAATGTTTTTAACACTAATTTTAGTGTTTTATTGTATTTGTACCACTAACTTAACCTCCAAGAACACATATCTCTTTCAAAACTAATCTTTTTATAAACCAGCGATGATTTACTTACTTCAATATAATTCATCGAAGTCATGCTTTTTCATTAAAATAAAATAAATATAAAAAAACTATTTATTCTATATATCTAAAATAAGTTATGTTTAAACCGTACTACCTTTTAATACTATACAGGAAAAAAATGAATAACTCCGAATTCCCCAAGTGTTATCCAGTCAATCTCGACGGGAAATTCTTAATGTGTTATCTAAACACCCCCATGATATTCACTCAATAGTCGAAGTAATTAATATTCAACCAACTGCCGTAAGATACCATCTTCAATCTCTTCTAAGGCTTGGATTAATTGAGACTTATGAGGAAAAACGTGGAATTGGCCGACCCAAAATGTACTATAAGCTTACAAAAAAGCAAGTTTATGTAGGATTTCCACCAAGAAATTATCTAATGCTTTCTGAGCTACTTATAGACGGTATGCAAAATGAATTATCGCCTGAAGAAACCCAGAAAATCTTACGCTTAACTGGATATAAAATTGGGGGAAGTTTAATTACCGATTTAGCTACTAAAAATAATATAGATATCTGGGCTCCGAAACAATTTATTGAATATTATGTTAATGAGTTCTTGCAAGAAATAGGTGCGCAACCAGAAGTTCTTGAATCTAATGAGAATCATGTCTTGGTAAGAACGCACAGTTGCCTCTTTTTAGAGATCGCAACTAAACATTCGGAACTAGTATGTGATGTTCTAGACGCATCAATACATCAAGGTATTGCTGATGCTCTTGGAAATGTAAAAGTTATGAGAACACAATGCATGGGTCATGGTTCTCCACATTGTGAATTAGATTTCACATGGATAAATGATTCAACTAAAAAGGTTTAATCTCCCTCAAATTGTGTGTACTATTTTCTTAAATCATAATACTGAACTAAAGAATTAATTTAAAGGATATTGTCCACCCTACTTATTACTTGTTAATTCAATATTTTTCAACATATTTACTCGGTTTATTAATCTGAATCATCCAATAGGCTTCGATAAAATTTTTTTATCTTTTCTTGATAATTTCCTATATCAACTTCACTTCTTCTTAAGATTAATTTTGATCTTATGTTACCCCCTTTGTTTTCTATCTTTCTTAATAACGAATTATAATATCTTTCAACATCAAATCCGCCATATGTGATAAAAACTCCTAATCTTGGAGATTTCAATCCTACAACTTTCTTTAGATATTGGTTAAACGGGGGGCAGCTGAATGTCCATTTAGGAAGACCCAAGCAGACTATATCATAATTTCTAAGGTCCTTATGAATATCATGAATCTTGGAGCATCGTCCTGGGATAAATGATGAAAGTAGCCAAAACATATATTTGTGTTCTTTATGTGATCTGATTTCTTCTATCTCCACAACATGATCATCTGAGATATTATTTGCAATATCTAATGCAACTTTCCTCGTGTTTCCAGTATAAGAAAAAAAGACGATAAGTATTTTCAATAGATATTATTTCCTCTGAATGAAACGTTCTATCTTTCATATAAAGAGGTGACTTAATTAAGCTCTTTTAGTGATATCAAGATATATTGCAAACAGTAGTAGGAATCTCTGGTGCAACAGGCGCAATTCTAGGTGTTAGATTAGTTGAAAAAATGTTGAGACAAGGTGTCGAAACCCACTTAATCATCTCCAAGGGCGGTCAAAAAACAATATCACTTGAGATGGGAATAAAACCAGAGGATGTTGCAAAAATCGCGTCTTTTAGCTATCTAAGTGAAAACTCTGAAATAACCAAAGAATTAACGGATGTAAATTTAATGATTGTTGCACCCTGCAGTATGAAAACTCTTTCTGGGATAGCTTGGAGTAGATCTGACAACCTGATTTTTAAAGTGGCTAACATGGTTCTTGAAAAAAAAGGGAAATTGATATTGCTAGTACGTGAAAGCCCTTGGCATATGATTCACATAAGTAATATGTTGCGCGTCGTCGAGAAAGGCGGTATTATCATGCCCCCAACTGTGGGGGCGTCAAATATAATTGAAATAAATGACTATATTGAAGATATACTTGATCGAGTCTTTAAGGTCATCTGATAATCTCTGGGTTCATTAAAATATCTTTAATTTATTTTTGCTCCATCTCTTAACATATACAAACACAATACCTGTTGCTAGGATTGATGATCCAATTATCGAAAAGAGGATTGAATAGGTATGTTCTTCTGTTGATATAGGTAGAAACGGAATTCCGTATATTGTAGCCAGTGTATTAGGTACAAGTATAGCTGTTCCAATTATCGTTAGCCATAAAAGAAGGGTTGTCATCGCATTAGATGCTGTTTGGAGTTCTCCTTGGAAAATAGTTTGAATAGCCGAGATGGCGCCAGTTAAAACTTGGAGTACATGTTCTGCCATAGACATCTGCCTATCTAAATCTCCCAGCAATACGTCAAACTTTGTTAATGTTTCTGTGGAATCTGATATCATATCTGCGTCTCCATATCTTAGTGAGTGAAGAACGTCCCTAATAGCCCATACCGCGCTGAGATATGCTAAAACTGATTTCTTTAACTCAAATATTTCAACGCCTAGACTTTCTCTTTTTGTCGCAGACATTGCAAGTTCAATCTGTATCATTTCTGCTTGTTCAACTATACTTTTTAGCGCGTTAAAATTTGATTCAATAATTTCATCAATAATCCTAGCTAATAATAATGTTTGTCTGTCGACCCAGAGACTTTCCTCTCCCGGCAGTTTTCTTAGGAAAGCCTCGCTATATCTTGAAAGTTTAACAAGGGTCTCTGCAAACTCATCACGAATTGTGGTAAGCTTGTTTTTTTTCAGAAAAATCAGCAAAGGGGTTGTGTTAATCTCGGAGCCTTGCCATCTAACTATTGGTATCATAACTGCAAGGGAGTCCGATCTATCTTCAAAGCTTGATATATATCCTGATAATAGTTCAGAGGGATCAGGTTGAAGATCTAAAGTTTTAGCTGCTTCCTCAGCTCCTAAAGCCAAATCTCCAATTATTAAATCAATCCATAAAAGTCGTGTATCCGTAAAATTATTTTTTATTTCTTCTAGTTTTGCTAATTTACTTTTTGAAGAAGATCCATTTCTAGACACAGAAGAGACATAGATCTCTTTTATTGTTTGTACGTCGCTCATTGTCATCACTCTTCAAAGTATTCCGTCCCATCATATACCATTTTATAGCTACTAATAATTTTCCATCAATTTTCTGAAAAATTAATATTGACCTTGTGTTAAACTATATTTCTGAAATGATTAGCGTCATTTATCGTAATCATATGCCAAATCTAGTATCAATAATAAAAAGTTTAAACCAAAAATCCATTCCAACATTTATAAGGATCTATCGTAATTATGCAAAATATGTGTCGTAAATCCGGATGTGAATGGAGACTATGACTGAAGGAAAAGATTTTAATTTTGAAGTGGTACATTCCCCAAGTTTTAGTTTACTAACAGTTACATTAAATGCAGGCCAGAAGATAAAGGCCGAGACAGGAGCCATGGTATACATGGACCCATCTGTGACCCTAACCACCTCATCTAAGGGTGGATTATTAGGGGGGTTGAAGAGGTCGATGTCAAAAGAGAGTTTCTTTATCAATGAATTCGCAACCACTACTGGCGGAAAAGTTGGTTTCGCCCCAGCCTTCCCCGGAGACATCTATCATCTTGTAGTCGAGACTGGCGAAAACTGGGTTATTTCCAATGGGGCATATATGGCAAGCTCAATAAGTATAGATACTGACTCAAAATTTCAGGGATTCAAGAAAGGCTTCTTTAGTGGAGAATCAATGTTCTTCCTCCAAGTTACTGCAAATGCACCATCTGATGTGTTCTTAGCCGCGTATGGCGGTATACAAGACTTTAAGTTAAGTCAGGGCGAAGAACTCATTCTGGATAATGGTCACCTAGTGGCTATGGAAGGCCAAGTCAAATATGATGTTATTCGGATCGGTGGATTAAAGTCCACTATATTTGGAGGAGAGGGGTTTGTGCTGAAAGTGACTGGTCCAGGTAAACTTCTTACCCAGACAAGAGCCCCCTCATCACTCATTTCTTGGTTAAGTAGAATGTTGCCAAGTAAACGATGATCTGATGGACTCCTTAGTTGGTCAGAATCCTTCAGCCACCGCTTTCTAATAGTTAAAACACGATCAAGTTCTAAATCGAAAAAAATGTGCTATATTAAAAAATTGACTCATCTTTAATCCAGTTTATTTCTTTGCGTTGCTGGTATAGCTGGTTTAAAGAACGGTTCTCTAATCTGTACTGCTAGTTTGAATAGTTCTGCCAATTCTTCGTCGCTTGCACCCTTTCTAGATTGGCTTAGAAAGTCGATGTGATTATCATTTCTTAGAAGGCAAGGTTTGAATTGGCCGTCATATGTAATTCTAATTCGATTATTTCCCATACAGAATTCAGAGTTATGCATTGGTTTAACTAATTCAACCCAAACTCCGTTAGAAAGCAGGTATTTATGTCGAAAATGCATCTCCCTAACTTTTTCTTTGGTAGATAAACTTCGCATTTTCTTCTCAATTGAATCTAAGTTTACATGATATTTATTGTAAAACTCTCGATTTGCTTCGCCTTCAAGAACTAGCTCGATGAATTGTAATATGGCTCTATCTCCTCCGCCAAGTGATGATGCGTATTCTATAATGTCATCTACCTCATCGTCATTCATTCCTTTCATTACTACAACATTGAGTTTAACAGGTGTCAATTCTGCTTCTACACAACTCTTAATCGCTTGCATTGTTTCAGTAAGCCTTTTGGTTCCTGTGATGATCTGAAAGCGGCTCTCTTTTAGGCTATGAAGACTGATGTTGACTCTGTCCAGACCATAATTTTTTAGTTGAGCTGCTAATTGTGAAAGTTTTGTGCCGTTTGTCGTCATAGATATTTCTTTTAGTTGGAGTTCTCCCAGATTTCTCACTACATCTAGGATGTCACTTCGAAGCATGGGTTCTCCTCCAGTTAGTTTGACGAAGTTGACTCCAAATTTAGAAAGTATCTGAACAATCCTCTTAATTTCTAAAGAGGTCATAGTTTTAGACGGGTCATCTTGAATGCCTTCTTTGTGACAGAAAAAACATTCGAAATTACAGTGTTTACTTGGGTTAACGGAAATCCTCACCCCTTTTGTGGGTCTCCCGAATCTATCCACTAAGCAATTTACGTTGGATCCAGTTTTTTTGTCTATTGCGACCTTTTGACTGATATTTCCCAAGGTCACATAGAACTTGCTTTTTGTATTATTTAAGGCTGTCTAGACTATTTTTTTTAATATTTTAACCGTTTTTCGATAGAGTTCATAAAATTGTTACCTTGAACTCTTTGACTTGAAGAGACTAATTTAATTGCCTCATATCATCATGCATGAGCTAGGCTTAAATACCGTTTTCCCAGTAGTTTCTTAGGTGTAATTCTAGTGGCTGAAAAATTCACAAAAGGCCAGACTTGGGGCGCTTTAAAAAAGGCTTGGAAAGCATATAAAATCGCGAAGGTTCAAAAAGATAATAAAAATATGAAGGAATATGCCACACGTATCCAGACTCTGCAAAAAGATCTAGGACTACCAAAAGCTAAATTTCCTAACTTAGGACTATAGCTTCCTGCTTACCATCCCCCACATTTATTTTTAATTAAAAGAAAACATTCTGAAAAAGAAATATCGTGTTAGTTACTATGTAGTATACGTCAAAAAATGTTCCGTAGCTCTTATTCTACATATTTTCTGATAAAAAGACATAAAGGGGGCTTATAAATTATTAAACATTGAGGATTCATGTCAGACACCGATGAACTTTTTCTAGCAGGTAATTCCATTGAAACCTCGACTTTTTTAAAAAGACGAATCGAAAAATCTGAATATGGTAAACTCGAAAAAATAGATAATTATTCTGTTCACCATTTCATAGCTAAATACATAAACATATGTAACCCTAAAGAAATATTTGTATCCTCGGGAAACTCTGAAGATCTGGAATATATCCGAAAATCTGCATTAATGGCCAGCGAGGAATCTAAACTTGCATTAGAAAGTCACACTGTACATTTTGACAACTACCGTGATCAGGGCCGAGACCGTGAGCACACACTTATCCTCGTATCTAACTCAGTTAAGTTAGGGGATAAAATCCGGACCGGAAATAGAGCAGACAGATTAAGGGAAATACATGAAATCTTAAAAGATATAATGCAAAACCGCAAGATGTACATCTCATTCTATTCTCTTGGACCCAAAAACTCTGATTTCTCAATCCCGTGTATTCAAATAACTGACTCAGCCTATGTTTCCCATAGTGAAAACATTCTATACCGACAAGGATATTCCGAGGTAGTTCGAGAAGGTTCACAAGCTCGGGTATTCAAATTCATTCATTCACAGGGCGAGCTTGATGAACAAAAAACTTGTAATAATATCGACAAGCGGCGAGTTTACATTGACTTAGAAGATGAAACAGTTTTTAGTGTTAACTCTCAATACGCTGGAAACACAGTAGGTCTTAAGAAGCTAGCTATGCGGTTAGCGATATCGCGTGCCTCTAAAGAGGGTTGGCTAACCGAGCACATGCTTCTGATGGGGATACACGGCCCAAACAATAGGATTACCTACTTCAGCGGCGCTTTCCCCTCAATGTGTGGAAAAACATCCACCGCGATGCTAGAAGACGAATTAATATTAGGTGATGATATAGCATATTTGAAGAAACACGATGGATCCGTTAGATCTGTTAACGTTGAGAAAGGCGTATTCGGAATAATTCATGGAATTAATTCAGGGGACGACCCTATTCAATGGGAAGTGCTTCACAGTCCGGTTGAAGTTATTCTTTCAAACATACTAGTGAAACCAGATAGATCAGTCCATTGGACTGGTAAAGACGGCGTTATCCCTGAAAAGGGCTATAATCATTCAGGAGATTGGCGGATCGGCAAAAAAGATGAGAATGGCCGTGAAATATCTTGTTCACACCAAAATGCGCGGTTTACAGCAAGTCTGGAACATTTTAGAAACCTCGATAAACATCTAAATGATCCTCACGGTGTTACCCTATCCGCCGTTGTATATGGTGGCCGCGACTCCGACACCTGGGTCCCAGTCGAAGAATCTTTTAACTGGGAACATGGTATAGTGACTAAAGGTGCTTCCCTTGAATCAGAAACCACAGCCGCAACTTTAGGCAAAGAGGGCGTTCGCGAATTCAACCCAATGTCAAATCTAGACTTCCTATCTATCCCTGTTGACCGTTATATCCAAAACAACCTTGATTTCGGAAAAAATCTTTCCAACCCCCCGATAATATTCGCTGTAAACTATTTCCAAAGAAATGAAAACGGTGGTTTTCTCACAGATAAGACAGATAAGAAAGTCTGGTTCAAATGGATGGAGCTACGTGTCCACAAAGACGTACGCGCAATAAAGACTCCAACAGGGCTGATCCCAATCTATCAAGACCTCAAAAGTCTTTTCAAAAAAGTATTGAACCATGACTATCCAGAGAAAAACTATGAACAACAATTCAAAGTAAAGGTACCTGAAAACTTAGCCAAGATTGAGCGAATAACCCAGATCTACAAGGAGATGAGTGACGTTCCTGACACAATCTTTTCAATCTTTGAATCCCAAAAAACCCGGCTAAAAGATGCGCAAGAAAAATTTGGTGACCACATCTCACCCACTAACCTTCCACATTCAAGTTAACTTAGCTCTATTTCCTAACACTAGATTAATATCAATTATTATCCAAATACGTCTAGTGCCGAACGTCAAACATATTAAATGACTTAACATTACCTTTGTGTCCATCCTGATTACAATCAAGAATAATTGGCGTTGGATTCAATGCGGTTGTCGTCCAGTCTGGTCTAGGACATCAGCCTTCCAAGCTGACGACCCGGGTTCAAATCCCGGCGACCGCACCTAACCCTTTGAGATGCTTCGTAAATCAAAGCATTAACGGAAAGATTATCTGACGCGTTAGGGATTTCGCTAACAGCGTTAGGATTTTTTAGCCGTAACTTATTAAATATCTTCATAGATGTAGATGTTGCTATGTCTGAGACATTC
>CAYNJB010000033.1:0-9736 GCA_964397515.1 uncultured Nitrosopumilales archaeon
AAAAAGAATTACAAAAAGATATCCTTATGCGGATTCTGGGCTCCCCGAGACATATTACTCGTATAATCCAAAAATGGGGCTTGCAACAGCTGGGTGGAAAGGTCGTCATTATTTAGAGATGAATAAATGCACGGGCTGTCAGTTATGTTCCATAATGTGCGATGAAATAAGTAATTCCATTATAATGGTTGAACTTACTGAGGAAAAACAACAACAGAATAAGAAAAGCATATTTCCGTCTATAGATTATGGGCGATGTGTTTTCTGTGGACTTTGTGTGGATTCTTGTCCGTTTGGATGTCTTCATATGACCCCCCAAATTTCTCTAGCTGATTATGATAGAAAGAAATTATGGTACAGTCCTAAAGAGCTGAACGTATTGCCAAAAGTTGGAATTCCTTCAAGTATTGTTGGGAAAAAGAAAGTAGAGGGTTAAAGTACAAATGAATGATCTAATTGAGTCTGTTGAAAATATATCTAAAGAAGTTCAACATTCAAGTTTTGGTAATAGATTAAAAATATTAGTGCCCGTAGATAAAATATCTGAAGTAGCAAGAGTTGTAAATAACTATGGTTTTGATCATATTGAGTCAGTATGTGGTACAGATTATCCTGAAACTGAAAATATTGAAGTTACCTATTTCATTGGTTCACTAAAAGACAAATTCAGAAATAATGTTGTTATTCTTGGGAGTAGGGTGTCTAGAGACAATCCAACGCTTCCAAGTCTAATTAACATATGGCCTGGATCAAATTTTCATGAAAGAGAACAATGGGAAATGCTCGGAGTTAAGTTCGAGGGTCACCCTAGATTAGAACGGTTGCTTCTACCTGATGACTGGGACGATATTCCTCCGCTTCGAAAAGATTTCAATATTAAAAAGTGGGGACTAATTGAGAGAGATGCCTCTCAAATGATCTTAGAAAAACCTGTTCAGCATTCGATTTCCCAAACATCTATCCCATCAAAAGAAGATTTTAAAAAAGTTAGAAATCCTAAATCTATTCAAACGTTCCAATCGGCTTTATCTAATCCAGAAGTGGATGTGCTTGGAAAAAGCCTTTTTGATATAGTTCAGAAAGATGATAAGACTTTAGCTATATCATTTGGAATACAACATCCAGGAAGTGGCCATTTAAGGCTTGTTTTAGGCCTAGATGGAGATATAGTAAAAGAAGTAGAGCCAGATATAGGATATGTTCATAGAGGTGAGGAAAAAATGTGTGAATATAAAAATTATCTTCAAAACATTCCTCATCTTGAGAGACCAGCTATTCATGATTCTGCTGGAGTCTTATTTCCATATATTCTAGCAGCAGAAGAACTCCTAGACTTGACGGATAAAATTCCTGAACGTGCACAATATCTCAGAATAATTATGGCAGAATTCAATAGAATATTAAGCCACCAATATTGGTTAGGGATTCAAGGAATATTCACCGGGCACTCAACTATGTTCATGTGGGCTATGGGCGATAGGGAACTTATTATGGATGCGGCTCAGCAACTGGGCGGCGCAAGAGTAACATTTTCCTATTTTGTTCCAGGCGGTGTTAGAAACGATTCACCTCCAGGGTTTGAAGAATATGTACGTAAAGTTTGTGATAAATTTGAAAAAAGACTTGATCAATATAAAAAAATGTATTTTGAGAACCCAATATTCTTAACTCGAACAAAAGATGTTGGAACTCTATCAAATCAAGACGCTATATCATTAGGCGCGGTTGGACCAACATTAAGAGCTTCAAACGTTAAGTCAGATATTAGGAAAGATGAACCATATTCATTGTATGACACTTTAGACTTTGATATACCTATTCACAAAGAAGGTGACTCTTATGCTAGATGTTTAGTCTCTTATTTAGAAATGTATGAAAGTCTGAAGATTATTAGACAAGCTATTGATAAATTAAAACCTGGTCCTTTAAGAGTAGCAGCACGTGGTAGACTCCGCGGAAAAGAGGGTGAGGCTTATGCTAGAACAGAGGCAGCTCATGGGAGTATTTCTTATTATATGGTTAGTGATGGCAAGGATAAACCTTATCGAGTGCGTATAAATACGCCTTCATTTAGGAACTTACTTCCAATTATAAAAAAAATTCTTCCGGGCCATAAAGTTGCGGATGTACCTGTAATCCATTGGAGCTTAAACTATTGGGCTGTCGAAGCTGATAGATAATATAATAACAAAATTATATTAATACAATTTTATTATCTATACTTTTATTCATTATTTAATGTAGTTATAAGTAAGTAATATAATCTATTTTTTATTAGATCTACATTAAAATTTTGCATTTTTAGTCTTTGATAGGATCTACGTAGACTTCTCACTTTGAAGTTCTTGAATATCTTCATCCTTGGATTCGACTGAAATTGGGGCGTTGCCTACAATCATAGAGTTCTCGACATAATGGTCTAAGTTAGGGTTAATTTTTTCTCGTTCAAGTTTAGCATCTAAGAATTCAACATTAAATGTGCAAGATGAGTCACCCATAGATTTGCAAGATTTCTCAACGCAATTTACTTGTGATTTAAAGCAGATCACGGCAGTTCCAATGATAGCTCCAACAAACGTGTTGCATGCTGGTTTTTCTGATTTTATACCATGACAGATAGGGCATTTAGTGATTATTACTTCAAAGGAATCAGCTCCAATTTGCCTAACTGTAGAATCGGTCGAATAACCAACTTTCAGCATCATTTTAATGATCTTTGAACGCTTCTTTTTGTCAAGAGAGTTACGTGGGTCCTCACCTGCTTTTTTTATAAGATCATAGGTAAATGTACGTGTAGCCATGTCCTGCAAGAATCCTTCTATATTATCTAGATCATCGTTTGGAGCAGGAAGTCCTTGTGGGAACAGGAGAGTATAGAATGCCTCATCAACCCTCTGTCTTAACAAATAAGCTTGTGATGGCATATTTGCCTGTGCTTCACCTCTCGCTTAAGAAGCATTGAAGCAAAGCCAGTTGGCAACAAAAGCATCAATTTTGTGGCTAGATTCAGTTTTCTCTTCAACATTATTGAGTTTTTACCTTGAATAGGCTTAAGGTCAATAATTCCATTAATATTCCATTTAACAATTGTCTCGAGTACAGATTGCTTTTTATCAGGGAATAAAGTTAAGATCTGTTCCACATCTTTATTTAGGATCTGAGATAAGAGCAGTTTATCTTTCAGAGAAAGATCTTCTATTACCTCTTTAGCCCCCTTTACTACGTTTAGATGTGTTTTTTGAGATTCGATTAGTTTCATTTTCTGAATATGTTCAGATTGATAGCTATGAGGAAAACTTTCAATGAAGTCTTGGCCCCATCTAATCTTTAAACGGCTCTTATGAATCAGATATTCAAATCTTCGCACATCATATTCTGCTGTGGTACATCTGATAGGTGTGAAAAAACGCTTGTTATTATCAGCGTGATTACTAGATGAAAGCTCAATCACACCATCGGATATTGATCTTAACCTTTTTTCGACGTCATTGAAGGTATCTTTAGGCAAAATGAAGATTTCCGCGGTTTCAGCTTCATTGATCTTGCTACGCCATGAATCTATCATTCGCAAAACATTTTCGTTGGGGAATCGAACAAGAAGGTCGGGTAGATAGGCATGTATTATTACCACCTTCTGTGTGATTGTCTGAAGTTGCTAACAGATGCATTTGTAGAATTGATGTTGGTTGATTCCGCTAATATCATAGTTTCTGCATCTTTAACACTGTTTTTCTTTGCAGATATCTCAGCGAAACGGATGTTATTATCTTTGGATGAAAGAAGGGCTGTGAGAAGTTGCTTAGATTCTGAAAAGTTTTCATCAACAATTAAGATAGATGAGCTATATGGAATTTTAACGATTGTGTCAAAGATATCATGCCCAGTAACTAGGAGAGACATTATTCTTATTTTACCTGTTTAGGTTTATGACATCATCATATTAATAACTTTATTAATCATAATTATCAAAGATGCTCAATGCTTCTTTAAATTTAATAAATTCAATTTTGGATTATATATATGAAATACGTCTCTACACCTTTAGGGAATAATTTCCACTATTCATCACGTTTTCGAGATATGAAAATATATATCAAGAATGTGAATTTATTATTCACACTATACTAACAACTTTAAGTAAATGTTCGTCAGAAGAGAGAATGAATTATCGGTAAATCATATCTAAACTTGTTCTATCGAGTTAATGGACTGAAAGATCTTAACTTAGTTACTATCTCTTCAAGTAGATCAATAGCTTTCTGAACATCATCCTGAAGAGTGTATTTTGAGACGCTAATCCTCATTGAACCATGTGCTTCTTCATGAGTTCCGCCAATAGCTGTAATGACATGGCTTGGCTCCAAAGTTTGAGAATAACACGCGGAACCTGTATTGCATACAAGTCCTCTCATCGATGCATGTAATGTTAGAGCTTCTCCTTCAATATGTCTAAAAGTGACGTTAACATTATGGCATATCCGTTTTTCACCTTTTGAACCATTCAATTTAGTAGCATCTATTCTAAGTAATGCCTCAATGAGTTTATTCCTCATTTTTTCCATTATTAAGATATGTTCATCATTCATCTGATTTACCGCCTCAGCAAAACCTACAATTCCAGGAACATTTTGACTGCCAGCTCTTAAGCGGAATTCTCTATCATCTCCATAAAAAATTGGATTTAGCTTTACACCGTCTTTAACATAAAGCGCTCCAACTCCTTTTGGACCATGAATTAAATGGGACGTAATTGAAAGTAAATCTATATTCATTTTATTGACATCAATATTCAATTTTGTAAAAGATTGAGCAGCATCACAGTGAAACAACACATTCTTGCTTCTACATAAATCGCCTATTGATTTAATGTCTTGGATAGTACCAATTTCTTGGTTAGCATGTTGTATTGAAACTAGCCGTGAGTCATCAATAGAATCATTAACTTGGTTCAAGTCAATAAATCCTTCTGAATCCACTGGCACAACTTCAATGTTAAAGCCAAAGTTCTTAAGATTAATAGCTTTATGCAGAATTGACTTTTGTTCTATAGCTGAGACCACTATTTTCTTTCCTTTTGAACTTGGAGCTAGCGCGATACCTTGTAAAGCCAGGTTATTACTCTCTGTCGCACCTGAAGTGAATATTATTTCATGAGGATGTGCCCCAATTTTTTGGGCAATTATTTCTCTTGCTTTTTCTATTGCCTCAGTGACTTCTTCCTGCATAGAATGCCCAAAATCTCCACTTGGCAGGCCGTACTTTTCTAGCATAAATTCTTGAACTACTTTAAACACCTTAGGATCAACCATTGTCGTTTCAGCATTATCTAGGTAAATTAATTTCATCTGGGAAGTCTCCAATATTAATTAGTATATCAGCCATATAAATATAATAAATATTATGTAGAAAAAAGAGTATACCCCTAAAAAGGTGCCAATCCAATCACCAAAAAAATATGTAGCTAATGAAGTTCCTAAAGTTAGAAACAAACTTCCTGCAAATTCTTTTCTTAAGTTTCTAGAATAATAGTTTACCGATTGTTGCTAAGGCGGCAGATATTATCTCTTCTAACTCAGCTAGAAAATCGCTTATATAATTAATATTTGCATTTGATTTATATGATTTGAATATATAATAATATCCATAAAATGTTATCAAATTTACAAAATGAGCCATGCTTGGTAAATAACCTAAAATTGTTACTGTGAAGATAAATATGCCAGAGAATGTATTGTTATAATCCATAACCAAATTTGTTTTTCTCTGTTTACTAAAGTTATCATAAGAAAAAATCAAGAATAATTAATGTCTATTATATAAAAATATATTAAAAAATTATATCATAAATCAATATTTTCTCTAAAAATGATATTAATGAATAAAAATAAAGTATCTATTTGATAAACTATATACTAATAATAAGGACGTATTTTATACTATTGAAATATTGTCAAAAAATATGGGTATACAAGATATTCTTCATAATAATATATCAAAATTAGACACTCAAATTCTAGAAGACTCGCTCTCGATCCTAGATTTTGAATCCATTATCAATCTGGGTATTATTAATAAGCAAAGTTTGAATCGTTTATTAAAGTATAGAAATGAAGTTGAGACCAACTTCAAAATAAAAGATGTCTTTTGTACCAGAGATGCTCGAATTTTATTTAATAAAATTTTATCAACAATATCTGATCTAACCCTTACCGCCCAAGGTCAGAATATGGCCGAAAATTTATTTCCATTATTAGATATTGAATCAATTCAAAAAAGATATGATAAAATTGAGTCAAAAATAAATATCTTTAAAACGTTAAGTAAAGATCAAATATTATTAATTTCTGAATTATTATCCAAATTAAAAATAAAAAAAATTACTCAAACAGAGTTACCTGTAATTTTGGTATCGTCCATTGAAGAACAAGAAGAAGTCATAAGAAACTTTGGCAAACATGTTATTATAGAAGTTGCTAAAAACGAAGACCATGCCAAAGAATTAATTTCTAGAAAACCTATGGTTTATTCTTTTAATCAACAATTCGAGAAAGAAGGAGCAGTCATAGTTCAACCAGAAATATCTGAAATATGTCCTAACTTTATAGTTAATCAATATCTATCTCTTAAACCAGCTCTTGAGACCTTTAAACAAATATCAGAAATTGATTCACGATTACTTAACACAAATTTAGAAACAGTAGAACAAGCTATTAGCTTACTTGAAACCCAAAAAGAAGATAAAATCATTCTGGAAGATTATCTCATATCACTTGAAGATAAGGTGAACGAAAAGATTGAAGACTTTAAAAAATACGGTGGTTCAAATGAACAACTTAGAGAATTTATTATTGATGAACTTTCAAACTTTGACAACATTTTTAATTTTTCTAACGATGAATCCGAACTATTACAAGAAGCTGTGTTTGATTTTCAGACTATCCCTTTTCAATTTTCATCAACAAAGATTAGACTTCTAAAAAATAATTACCAAAAAAGAATAGCAAACGTGGAATATGATTCATTAAAAAAATTATGTAGAGAATTAGAAAAAATAAAAAATAATATATACAAATCAGTGTTTGAAGTCATCCAGTTAGACTTCTTTTTTGCAATAACAAAATTAATAGATAAATACAATCTTCTAATTCCTAATATTAACAGAGGTATAGGATTTGGATTCTCGCAAGGTCGAAATTTAATCTTAGAATTAGAGGGAATTCCAGTTCAAGCTGTATCATATAGTGTCGGGAAAAACTCTGTTGAACTTTTTGGAGCCACACCAGAAAACATAACTCTATTGACAGGAGCAAATAGCGGTGGCAAAACAACTATCCTTCTCACGGCGGCAATTGTTCATATTCTAACTCTTCTGGGCATTCCAGTACCTGCTGAGAAAGCTGATGTTCCAATTGTTCCTTTATATCTATATAGACGGAGAACAACAAAAAAAATTGGCAGCTTAGAATCATCATTAAAATCATTAAAAAATGTTCTTATTGGAAGAAAAGGTAAATTATTGATGATAGATGAGTTTGAAGCTTTAACTGAGCCTGGTGCATTAGGACGAATAATTGCCTCAATTTTAAATAATCTACCTAAGGGAACATTAACTATCTTTGTTACACATTTAGCTCAAGAAATAATTCCACATATAAGAAATGATATTCGACTTGATGGTATCGCAGCTACCGAAATAGATGAAGATGGAAATCTTTTAGTAGACAGACAACCACTTTTTAATCATCTTGGAAAAAGTATGCCTCACCTTGTATTAAATAAATTGTTAAAAACAACCAAAAAGAAAAAATTGAAAAAAGTGTTTGAAAATATGATCGGAGTTTTGGAGGGGCATATCAAGGAAAATTGATGTCTATAACCTATTGGTGCAATAAACATTTATTTCGGTTTTTCTTTCTCAGACATTAATCTTTCATATGTCTCATATGATCTTTGTATTAACTCATTTGTAAGATTAAATTCCTTCCAATATGGACAAAAAACATCGAATACAGGCCGTTTTAATACTTGATTAAAAACAATAGGGTAAAGTTGGCATCCTTTCGGTCTACTTTCATAAATTGTGCATTTTACACCGTCATGAAAAACACAGCGTTTGTTTTTATTCTTTAATGATTTGTATCCTTTAGATAAAAACATAAAATATTCTTTATCGAAACCGATCTTCAAGATCTTTTTAATATCATCTTCTAATAAAATCATCTCCGTATTATAACAACATTTTATACAGTTATTTTTTTTGCAAATATTTTCCTCAAATGCTTTCATATACCTCATCTTTATTAGATCCTCACCATGACATTATTCATACATTAATCCCATTCTTAATACATTGTTTCCAAACCTGTGTTTTAGATCCGGATCTATTATATGAAAAACTTAAGTTAAGTCAAAAGTCGATGCATATCAAATAATTGAGATTATCATAAATGTTGAATATATCCATTAGCATCAAGCCAAAGGGCATGTGCTTTGATATATCTCCACAGTATATCCGCTCTCTCATTTTTAAAATCCCAAGGGGCAACAAGTACAATATCGTTTTCTCTTATCCACATTCTACGTTTTATCTTTCCTCTAATTCTACAAATTCGAGTCATACCATCCGTGCATTTTACCATTACACGATCTCCGCCCAATAGTTTAATTGCTCTTCCTAAAAGTTCTCCTTCAAAAGGGAGTTTCAAATCTTTAAGTTCTGATTCATTTAATACCTTTCTTTTTCCTAATTCCAGTCCCCGAGTTGAGGAACCAATGGTCAAGATATAAATATGTCCTGAGATGGTTTTAGAGAACATCGATTATTAAGGGAATAACTTATTAATTTCGATTATCCTCTTTTTCACCATGTCGGATTATAAGATTAGTGATGCCATAGAAGCGATGATGGTCACAGCTTTCCCAATAGCCTTAACACTGATTAACATAATTGTATTTATAATAATAAAAGATCTCCCTCAACGTTCTGGATTTGTAGCAATACACCCTTCAATACTTTTTCTATTGGCGGGTTTTGCCTTTATGATTTCATCTTGGCTAATATTAACAAGTATGATATTTGGAACAAAAAGTAAAAACCCTCGACTATTTGTCGCCCCGTTTGGCATTGCGATGGCTTTAGATCTTTTAGGGATGTTAATGTTAATTGAGTTACTTTAAACTGGGTAAAGCATATTGAATTATTTTTTTGTAAAATAATCCAGTTTTAAGTCATTTATCCCTGTGATTAACTATTTCGGCAGACGCCAAATTTATATGGTGTCATTATTAATAGAGAGTATTGAATAAAATTTTAGCAGTATTATCTATTTCTATTGTTTTTGTTATCGTACTTTCTAGTTTTAACAGTTATTTACTATTTGATAATATTCAATCGAATCAAGTGATTGATGAGAAAATAGATGTTCTAAAAAACGCTGTTGAAGAAGAAAGTTTGAGTCTAAAAAACGCGCTCACGAAGATTGAGGACATTGAATCCACATCATCAAGTCTATCTGAGGAATTATCCGATTTATCTTCCCAAACTTCAAATATATTCAATCTAAGTTCGACATTATCTTCACAGCTAAATTCTTTTGAGGAAAATACGTTAAAGATAATATCCGATTTAAAAGACGATTTATTAGCTCAAAATAAGACATTAAATGAGGCGATATCTGAGACGCGGGAAGGTCTTAATCAATCTCTAACTACGTTAAAAACAGTAAGTGCGGATATT
>CAYNJB010000034.1:0-3149 GCA_964397515.1 uncultured Nitrosopumilales archaeon
AGGTGCGGGGGGTGGGATTCGAACCCACGAACGGCTAACCGAACAGATCTTGAGTATAGGCATATTTCTGCCCCCTTTTGTCGCCCATCTCAAGTGAGCTTTGACCTGGCTCGGGTTGGGGTTGGCTATTGGGCCAATAACCCCCGCGCATCCTCTCAATGAGGACCCCCGCATGTGGCGTTCAACTTATTTTATTCTGCCGCGGTTATATTAATCTTATACTCCACTAAACAGCGTCATGACAACAATAATTATCATGACTGCTGCGAAAAACAAAGTGTAAAGCCTAGACATCTTTTTTCCTTTTTGTTGGGTCCGTACATCTTTTTCTCGACATTCATTAGAGCAAAACTCTTTTCCTACAGGTATTGATCTTCCGCATATCCTGCAGTGTGTATGCGAAGGGATGTTTATTCGATGTTGTTGTGACATAAATTAACTCCCCACTAAAGTTCCAACGATTTTTCCGTCCAACGCCATTCGCAACTCCTTGGAGTTACACCTAATTATCTTTGTAGGGATTTTGGATCTAGCTATTACTTTTAACGCAAGGGGATCCATAAGATCATATGTTCCTGCGTCAGTCTTGCTTTTTCCTAATATTTTCCCAAGTTCAGTCACGGTTACTTTTGTAAGCATAGTAGCTTTTGGGTATTTAGTAGGATCTTTGTTATAGACACCTCCAACTTCTGTGGCGTTAATGAAAAGTGATGCTTTGAGTCGTTCGGCTACAAGTGCGGCTACAGCATTTGTGCTCTGACCTGGCTGAAATCCGCCAATTGCGACAATTTTGCCTGTTTCAGCTGCTTTAACAGCTTCAAGCAAAGTTAAAGGCGGGTAAGGATACGCGTTATCCCCTAATGCTACTATGAATAAACGAGCATGAATTCGTGATATTTCAATTCCGATTTCATCAAGGCTAGCTTGATCGGCGCCTAATTTTTTCGCAGTTGAGATATAAACCTGAGCATTCTTTCCACCGCCAATTACTAAAATTATTTGTAATTTATTTTTATTATTAGAGTGGTAAGAGTTTAATATAGTTGAGAAGTTTTTAATTTTTCTAGGCTCATTCTTGTTGAATAGTCCGCCTGTAAGTTTTATGACTATTATCTTTCTTCTAGATTGGGGTGTCATAGTTTCCATGTTTCCTAGCATCCATTATATCTTTAACGATACAAAAGCATTCCTTTTAACGGCGGATTAGGTTTGTTATTAAACTTCAATTTCTTAAATAGGCTGCTTTTATAATTGACTTGTTTCTGGATTGGAGATATAAGTCGGAGTTTAAAACGTGGTTGAAAAAAAAATCTGCTGAGTTATCCAAAAAAGACATAGTTCTTCAGACAATAGACTTGAAGAAACAATATGGGCGAGGTAATACCTCATTTCTTGCACTTCGAGGAGTTTCAATTGTTTTAAGGAAAGGAGAATTAGTTTCTATAGTCGGACCATCAGGAAGTGGAAAGTCCACGCTTTTAAATCTCCTGGGCGCTCTAGATAGGCCAACTTCAGGGAAAGTATTAATTGACGGAGTAGACATTTCTAGACTTGGAGACGATAAACTAGCCTATCTGAGAAATAAGAAAATTGGATTCGTATTTCAAAGCTTCAATCTTATTCAACGTATGTCTGCTCTAGATAATGTGATGATGCCATTATTAGTTAGGAAAATGTCCTCAAAAAATAGACGTATATCTGCAGTTAAAATATTAAATGCGGTTGGGTTAGACAATAAATTACACCGAAAACCTTCTGAATTAAGCGGTGGAGAACAGCAGAGAGTTGCTGTAGCTAGAGCATTTGTAACTAATCCATCTATCATTTTGGGGGATGAAATAACTGGAAACCTGGATACTAAAACAACCGCTGAAATCGTATCTTTAGTAAAAGATCTTAATGCTAAACTTGATACAACATTTATTATTGTAACCCATAATATGGAGGTTGCAAATGAGACAAATAGAATCATCAGAGTCCGAGACGGAATGATAGAAAAGGATCAGAAAATTCAGCTAAAAAAACGTGGTTAATAGAAGAGGGCATAGTTTGAACATCCAGAACATATTCAAAATGGCGTTTGACGCACTCCGTGAACGTAAACTCCGAACGATACTAACTATTTTGATGGTTGTTGTTGGATCAGCTCTTCTAACTGGTCTAAACGGAATGTCAGGGGGCATGAATGAGTACTTGGTTGGTCAGTTTAGCACTCTCGGAGTAAATGTCATCATAGTAACACCTGGATCAGGTATAGGTCAAGCTGGTTCATCAATTAGGATAACAGATCAAACGGCGTTCTTGGCAGATAGAATTCCCGGAGTAGTCACAAGTATACCGTATATACAACAAGGTGTTACAATCAAAGCATCAGGATCATCAATGACCGCAACATTATTAGGCATAAATCGGGAAAAGCTCTCTTTGATATACCCAACTTTAGAACTTGAAGATGGAAAAATAGGATCACCCAGTGATCCAACGATACTTGTTGGAAATACAATAGCTAATCCTGCAAACCAACCATTAGGTTTCGCGAGAACTGGCCAGGTTGTAACAGTTGAATTTGCATCTGTTTTTGGTGATCAGCAAATCATGGAAAACAGAATTTTTTTGGTTGATGGAACTTTAGAATATCTCGGAGCCGCGGGATTTATACCCGTAGATCAAACAGTATTCATCTCAACCCAATCCGCCAACTCCTTGTTTAGTAAAGGCGGAAAATATGATGGAATGTATGTTGTGACTGAGAATGAAGATCTTGTTGACAGCGTTTCAGCAGAACTTGAAGATTATCTGGGAGATGACGTCCAGATATTTTCTTCTGAGACAATTATTAGTTTAATTCAGAACATTACAGGAACCCTTGACTTATTTTTGGGAAGCATAGCTAGTATATCACTGATAGTTGCAGGTGTAGGAATATTCGCAGGGCTTTATACATCAGTTATGGAAAGAACTCGTGAGGTAGGCATTTTAAAAGCATTAGGTTTCAAGAGGTCGACAGTCATATCTCTATTTCTAGGTGAAGCCACGTTAATCGGCGTATTTGGAGGATCTTTAGGTATTGGAGCAGGAACAGGTGTAGCCTATCTACTTACAAGTCTTATTAGTGGATTTGGAGCGGGTGGCGGTGGACCCGGTGGAGG
>CAYNJB010000034.1:3249-9340 GCA_964397515.1 uncultured Nitrosopumilales archaeon
CCGGTGGAGGCGGCCCTTTCGGACCAGGCGGAGGCAATGGTGGAGCAGCTGGAAGTGGAGGTTTTGAATTTTCACCAGTTTTCTCGTTAGAGTCAATAGTTCTATTTTGGGTATTTAGTCTTGCTATCAGCTTAATAGCTGGAGTTTATCCGGCTTGGAGAGCCTCAAAACTGGATCCAGTTATAGCGCTTAGGAAGGAATAATCCAAAATATTAACATGACTTCGGCTAAGGTCCTCAGTAAATGAGTGATCTGATTAATCTATTAGTTTAAGAAGGTCAGCCGCAGTTATTATCCCAATTATTTTACCTTTCTCAGATACTAAAACAGCTTTACTATATCGAATAAGAGGGATAATAGCTTTAGATGGTGTAGATAAGTCTACAACAGGAGGTGCCGCGTCAAACATTTTTGATATTTGAGTTCTACCAACGATTTCTGAATCACCTGTGATCATCCTATGCATAATGTTTTCTTCAGAAATAAGACCTAATGCCTTATTGTCATCTAAAATAGGTATTTGGCTGAAGCCATGACGTCTCATAAGTTCAGCGACTTTTGACGCAGTGTCATTAGGCGAAGCTGCGATAATGTTTCTATTACATATCTCACCCACTTTAACCGCTGATTTGCCTTCCACATCATTTAGAACTTCGAAGATTCGCCTAGCGGTTTCGTAGCTTGGTTTACTTCGTCCTGACTCAATCTGATTTATTAAAGAGGTGCTCACATCTACCATTGAGGCAAGTTTCCTCTGCGTTAATCCTAGACGCTTTCTTGTATGATTTATCTGTTCGAGTTTTGGTAACATATAGCGTACACCATTAGAAAGTTAAGTAATCACATTTAACTTTAGTTATTGTCAGGTTAAACAAAAAAGTAAATCTTATAACCCGTCATTCTAAAGCCTTTTAGAAAGCTTTTGTGAACTGAGCGTTTTCTATATGTGGATAACTAGTTTGGCGGTTATTTAGAATTGAGTTCAAATATAGATTCGGTAACAACATATAAAGTCAGGAAAGTGCTTAAAGAATTATCTACTAAAAAAGGCCGAGGCACAGAACTTGTTACTCTTTATGTGCCGCCAAAAAAAAGTATTCATGAAGTAATTGGTGTGTTGAGAGATGAGCATGGAACTGCTTCAAACATAAAATCCGATATTACGCGAAATCATGTTCAAGACGCTTTAGTTAAAACTATGCAACGGCTTAAACTCTATAAAATAACACCGCAGAACGGCTTAGTGATATTCTGTGGAGCGCTTCCAACAAATGGTCCTGGAAGTGAATTCGTGTTTATCTACGATATTCTTCCACCGAAAGAAGTTCAAACCTATTTATACAGATGTGATGACCATTTTCATCTCGAAATTCTAAGAGACATGTTGAGGGAAGAAAAAATCATAGGGCTATTATCAATTGATGCAACTGAAGCAGGGATGGGAATTATATCGGGTACAAGTTTTGAAGTTATAGATGAATTATCTTCAGGTGTGGGCGGCAAACATCGAGCAGGAGGGCAATCAGCAAGACGGTTTGAGAGACTTAGGGAAATGAACCTTACTGACTATTATCACAGAATAGCTAATCATGCCGTGAAATCATTTCTAGAAGATATTCCAATTCAAGCATTGATTGTTAGTGGCCCAGGAGGGACAAAAGACACTTTCTTAAAACAAGAATATTTGGATTATAGGCTACAAAAGAAAGTCGTCGCAGTTCTTGATACTGCTTATTCAGGAAGTGAAGGCCTTAGAGAAACTGTGGATAAAGCCAATCAAATACTTCAAGGAATAAGAATAGTTGAAGAAAAGAAACTAATACAACGTTTTCTCAGTGAAACTACTTCTCAAAACGGGCTTGCTATTTACGGCACACAGGATATCATGGACAGTTTACAGAAGGCGAACGTAGAATTAATATTGATCTCTGAAGATCTTGATTGGACCTATTTGAAAGTTATCTGTAAAAGTTGCAAATCTGCAAAAGAGAAAGTTCTGTCGAGAGAAAAATATGTTAGCGAGAAACAGAATTTGATAACTACTTCTTGTAGTACGTGTAGTTCAACTGATCAAGAAATAGTTGAGATTGATTTTATAGAATACCTTGCTGATCTTGCTTCTGAGAGCAGCGCAAAAGTCGAAGTTATATCATCTAAGACTGAAGAAGGGGCTATGCTAAAAAGCTTCGGAGGATTTGCCGCGTTTAAACGTTATAACGGATAGATCTGATAAATACTCTTGAACCCGAATATTATCAACATAAATTGCGGACCGTTTAAAATAATTATCTCCAGATAATCAAAACAGATCTACTTCTTTTTGGCTAAATAGAAAAAGTTGTTTTGTGAAAATGTGTGACCTGCAAATGTGTTTATCTCTGATCAACATGATTGGTTTGTGATTCAAAATATGCTTTTGAACAAGTTTCATCACAAAAAACATGTTTTTTAATTTTTTCTGGTTTACTAAACGAGTCTTCAATTATTTCCTTTTTACAAAAGTGACATAGTATTTTTACACCATATCCCGGACGTATATTCAACCCATAGTTATCTTTGGAAGTATTTAGTACGATACTAGTCCTTAGTGATTCAATCCCAGTTATATTTACCAGTTTTTCAGAAACAATCCTTTCAAATCTTTGTACATCTTGAGCTGATATTATGGCTATGAAATCGAATTCCCCCATTGTATGATATAGTCGATCAACTTCAATCAACGAAGAAAGCAAGTTTCCTATTTTCTGCAATTCTGATGCTCGAGCTTTGATATTAATAATGCCAGTTATGCCGAAAGAAAATTTTTCAGAATGAATTATTGGTCTAACACTTAAAATTCCTTGATCTCTTAATCGTTTAATTCTAGTTCTTAAAGTGGGTTCACTTATATTCAGATTCTTAGATAGGTCTTTCATCTTAATTCTGCCATCTTCACTTAAAGCTTTGCAGAGATTATAATCAATTTCATCTAACTCAATTTTCATACTAACACCTGATATTCTTAATATTTCAGATTTACATAATTACAATTGTTAGACTTTATATTTCTTATTAAATGTATAAGCCACTCAATTAACATCGGCTTAAAATGTTCAATAAATGATTAATTCCAGATCAGACGAAGAAGCATAGATCATAAAAATAAATACAATATTTTGTCCATTACAATCAGAGGAGTAATAAATAATCTTAAGCTGAACGTTGAATCTTTAATAATTATTGTTCATATGTTTCTGGCTTATTCTTGGATTCTGAGTCTTTATTTTTCGTCGAATAGCTTTTTTCAAGCATAAAAGGTGAGGCTATTGTTGTTAGGAGAACCACAACTAGTAATGCAGAATATGTTGATTGACCCAATATACCGCTTGTAAGACCAATTCCTAAGATGATAAAGCCGACCTCTCCTCTGGAAACCATCCCTACTCCTATTCGGAAAGCTGCACGTTTATTTCTTAAAAAGGGTAAAGCTGGAAGGCCGCAGCCTACTACTTTGCTTATGATTGCAACAGCGCTTATAACTACGACTAAAAGAAGATTAACATCTACTAATGTTCGAAGGTCCAAATAAGCGCCTAAAATCGCGAAGAAAAGGGGTCCGAAGATTAGCTTTAGCTTAGACATAAATTCCCTGATTTGTAGTATAGCTTTAGATTCTGCAAGCGCCATACCAGCTGCAAACGCACCTACTATAGGCGATAGCCCTAATGCAAAAGCCATGGCGGCCGTTCCAAACATAAGTCCTGTTGAGAGAGCTTCTACAGTCCCTTCAGACTTCCAGAGATTAGCTATGTTAACTATTCTTGGAAATATTAATACAGCTCCGATTAAGAGTAATATCCAAATTGTTAATGATTCAGCTGTGACATAAAGTATCCTAAATAAACTTGGGATCTGGCCGCCTATTGTAACTGATGTGACTACAGCTAAAATAGCTAGCCCCAAGACATCATCTATCATAGCTGCGTTAACCATGATTTTACCCTCCTTCGAGTGTGACTGATCCATATCTTCTAGAACTCGAACAGTGACTGCAATTGAGGTCGCAGAAAGAGCAGCACCTATTAGCATAGAAGATCCCCAATCGAATCCAAACATCAAAGACACTTGATAACCCAGAAGGAATGGAAGTAAAACACCGCCAGCTCCGACCGCAAATGCTGGGGGACCCGCTTTTCTAAAATCCGTAAATGTAAATTGTAATCCCGCGGCGAATAAAATAATTATAGCGCCCATTTCTCCGAAAGCAATCATTAAATCATTTAGTTCAATGAATGGTCTATCAAATACTATAATCAGCCCGCCTATTGCTAAAGGCCCAAATATGATACCTGCTAAAATTTCACCTACAACTTCTGGAACCTTTATTTTAGTAAATAATGTACCAAAGATTCTTGCAATAAAAACTAGAACCCCAATGCCCATAACTGTGCTAAGAATCTCAACCTCTGTCAAATCAAATACACTCTTATCATTTTCTAACGCGCTTGTAGCGTTTCATCAAATATGGCGGTAACAGTTTTAACGGCGCGATTTATGTCAGATTGCAAAGCAGTCAAATAACCTTGTTCCCCCATTTTAATCGCCGCTTCTGGGTGTTTAAGTAAGAGCTCAATTTTTTCACCTAATTCAGAGTGGTTATTTGGGTCGAAGACATAACCGTTCATATTTTCTACTACAAGCTCAGATGAACCCGCACCAGTACTTACAATAACCGGTTTCCGGTGAATCCAAGCCTCAATTGTTGTTAGGTTAAAACCTTCAATTCTGGATGGAACTACGATTACGTCTGAGATAGAATACGCCGTTGCCAAGTCTTCGTCTTTTATATAGCCAGGCATAATAACTTGTTTTTCAACTTTAAGTTCTTTTGCATAGGATAATAGTTTATCCTTCCACTGCTTTGATTTTGGGTGAGCAAGCCCACCTTTTCTACTTCCAGTAAAACTTCCGTTTCCAAGTAGAAGTAGTTTAGCGCTTGGAAATTTATGTCTTATTTGTGATAAGGCTGCTATTGCTAAGTCCTGACTTTTTATCGCGTCAATTCTTGCAACTATAGTAATAACTTTATCCGATTTTTTAATTTTTAGTCGAGATAAAAATGCGTCCGTTTTTCCTCTAGACGGTTTTTTCCATTTATTAATATCCGTATAGGGATAAAGTTGGAAGGCTTTCCCATGATATCCCGCTCTAACCAAACCCTCTAAATCACGTCTAGTACTAACAACCACTGCGTCAAAACAACTAACATTTTTCAGAATAAAGTTACGAACTAACGGAGATATGTTATCAAGTTTAAAAGGGATGTGCCATCGAAAAATAGTTGGCGCGGACGGTCCTATGAGGTTTCCAATTTGTATTTGTTGGAAATCGTGTACAAAGTAGAGATCAGTTTGTGGTAATACTTGGAAAAGTTTTTTTGCACAATACCAATTATATTTCGTAAAAGCTTCATATTCATCTGGATTTATGTCCATTGGACCTTGTAAATGCAGTTCACGCCAGAGACCTTCTTTGAAATTGGTGTATAAAGGCAGATCTTTTTCGTTTAGGCTAATGTTAATTAAATTCAGATTACCCGTTTTTACATTATAGGGTGCGTTGGGTCCAAGTGATATCCAATAAGGGATCTCAATTTTGTTTTCCTTAACTAATTCATTTAATAGTGGGTAAATCATTGAAGTTACACCACCTGGGGATAATTCATAATCCACTCCACGATGCAAATCATCAAGGTTCATAGTGTCCGATAATTTTCCATATTTCTCTACTAACTCAAAATATCCCAGCTTGAATCTTATGAACGGCGTTTGACTATTAATAGTGATTCGTGTTTTAGAGCGCATCTATTTCTTAAGCTCCTTTATTTTTGGAGAGCAGTGTTATAAATTCAGCTACTCCATAACCTCCAGGATTTCTGCAAACATAATCAGCTTTGTCTATTAAAGCAGGGTGTGCGTTTGAAACAGCGACTTTAAAGTCTGAAACACTGAAAAGTGAAAAGTCATTCTCCCCGTCTCCTATTGACACGGTTAAACCTTTAGATTCACTTATGCGAATGGCTCTTTTCACTCCTGAAGCTTTGTTCACTTTT
>CAYNJB010000035.1:0-8689 GCA_964397515.1 uncultured Nitrosopumilales archaeon
GCTTCAAACTGAACGTTAATTGATTGTCCTCCATAGATTGAGACCGCTCTTAAACCAGTATATTTCCCTAGTTGCTTAAGACTGTCAGTGATTTGAACAGCTAATTCACGAGTTGGCGCTAGAACTAAAGCTTGAACATCACGTATATTTCGATCTATTGATTGAAGTAAAGGCAACCCATAGGCAGCCGTTTTACCTGATCCGGTTTTTGCTTGGCCAATTAGGTCTTGACCATCTAATAGAGGTTGTATCGTTTTTTCCTGTATTGAAAAAGGTTTTGAAAAACCAAGAGATTCTATACCTCGCAGTAATTGAGGTATTAATTCAAATTCTTTGAAAGTGTCCATTTTTTGTTTTGCTCTACCGCAAAACCATGGCCGTCGTCAGAATTTCACTACATCTGAACTTGAAGGACACTACCTTGCAGTAAGTAGAGAGACTTTTGTTGACTATATAAATATACTCTTTTTTCAAGTTATTCTCTGCATTTTTATAACATTTACAAAAGTTTGAAGCTAAACTTGTATAGTTATGAATAATTTTATTGGAGGCATTTTTCTTTGTTAGCAACCAACTTATTATCTTTGATTGTAGAATAAGAATATTAAAAGTAAAAGCTATTGGAATAATTCTGTTTCAACCTATACTATAAATGTCTAAGAATTAATGATATAAACATTTGATATACCTTGGCGTACTTTGTATACATTTTAAAATGCCGAACAGGCCATTTTTACACAGGATATACAAACAATATTCAAAGACGCTTAGAGGAACACCGGCAAGGAAGGGCTTCTAAATTTACTAGAAGCCGCTTACCCATTAAACTAGTTTATCAAGAGAGATGCCGCAGTAGATTGAATGCATTACGTCGAGAAAGAGAAATAAAGAAAATGTCAAGATTAAGGAAAATTAAGCTATTCTCGAATGAATAAACTCGATGAATTATTGTTTGGGTGTGATATGGTTTCCTTTAGGGTTATTCTAGTCGTTTTATAATATGCCAACCAAACTTTGTCTGGGTTGATTGTGAGAGTTGTCCTTTTTGTAAGTCGAATGCTGCTCGTTCGAATTCTTTCACCATTTGCCCTCGACCAAATGTTCCAAGATCCCCACCTTTTTTTCGTGAGGGGCAAAGAGATTTTTCCTTTGCAATTTTGGAGAAGTTTTCACCATTGCTCAACCTCTCATGAATTAGCTTGGCATCTTGTTCTGTTTTAACAAGTATGTGTGCACAATGTACTTTATTAGACATCGTTATCAGATATTACCCTGATTATTTTTTTATTATAAATATTTGTTTGCTAACACGTACTACTTTGATATTATTATCAGTTATCCGAATTTAATATTCGTTTTAGAATTAATAGTGAGACTAGAATTAAAGTTATTTTTGAGATTCCAACCCTTGAATTAGTGTATCGAGTCCTTCTTTCCATTTTGCAGGAGTTTGATTCTCCAAGGAAAATTCTGCGTTAGGATGATAATATTGATCTAATGAAATAGTTCGTTGTTTTGGAGCAAAGTGTTTAATGGTGGATAGTATCATGCTTTGGAAGAAGTATAGTCCGCCGATGAAGATTATCAGATCATATTTTCCTTGCGCATCAAATCCAGCCCATTGTTTATCAATTATCCTATTAACAAGATCTACAAGTGATATATTCACTTTTACTACTTTATTATGTTTAGTAAATGCTTTGTATGATCCTGGAGAAATTGCTAAAGTTCCCTTTAATATGTTAGCGAGACTTATAGAAAAGTTTGGGATATCCGCACCATCTAATTGACCGGTTTTAGATGCACCACCTATAACAATTAGAACGCGTTTGAATCGTTTTAGCATTCGAGAGATGTTTTCAGATTTTACAGTATAGGCCACTTTTGGGCCTCGTACTTCTGATGTTTCCCAAGCAACAGTTTTTGACAATTTTATTCCTTCCTTAACACCATTCTATCAAGAATCGTCGGATCAGGAATCTCTACAGGTTCCCAGCCTTTATCTTTTATGATAGTCAGTATTTCTTCTTTCAAGGTTATCGGTAGATCATTCTCGGATCTCACAAATCGATGGAGATCATCAGGATAATCGCCATATTGTCGACGGTGTAGATCAATGTAATTTGAGATCTTGATCATTCTTCCTTTATTGGTGTCATTTGGCCGCATAACTAATCTTGCTGCGGTAACCATTACTTCTTCAACAGTCTCAACAGAGCATAACAAGTGTTGAGGCGCAGGCCCACCATAGACTTTATTTCCATTTCTCGCATTTAGGACAGTCCAGTTATCATCATTATCATCTCGGCCCAAATATTCACGTCGATATTTTATCCCTTGAGGACCAAGTATTACAGGTATTCCCAACCTGTTGGCACCAGTCGCTATTGACATGGCTTTTTGATGCTGTGTTCCCCAGGCTACTGCTACTGCACCTACTCGATTTAAAATGTAGTCAGCTATTTCTTCGAAATTCCCTCTTAAGTTTCTTTTTGCGAAGATGCTAGCTATTTTTATCACAGCGCCTATTGCATGAGCATTAGATACGCATGAGCCAGTGTTAATTAACCCACCTGCATCAAATTCTCCAGGATACTTTTCATATAAGGTCTGACCATTTTCATCTCTATACCGTGCAATGTCAGCTGCTGCGCAGCCAGATGCTATCACGATATATTGTCTTTTTGCAAATTCGTCAGCCATCCTAACTAGATCCTTATTTCCACCAGGGTAATTTGCACATCCAACAAATGCTACTACTCCAGGTATTTCACCCATAACTATTGGTCGCCCGACTCGTCTAATCTCGGTGTCGCTTATTGGGCCACGTCCGGCCCTTATTGTAAACTTTTCATCTCTAACTTTTTGATCGGAGGCAGCATCTATTACAGACATTACAGGGATATTGTTCGTACAAGCGGAGTCACATCTTGCGCATCCAATGCATTCATCAAAAATCGTAACAAGAGAGGATGTGTCCCCATTTTTTGCGTTATTTACTGCTTGACCTATGTTCAATCCTATCGGGCAGCTTTTAGTACAATCTTCACAGAATGAACAGTCCGCGGTCCTCGCAAGTACTTCTTTAACATCTAAGCCTTTGTTAGACCTTGTTTGATAGTTCTTTTTTGCTACCTGCACAGCTATTTCACCTACTTTTATAGGATCTTGGATAACTACTGCAGGAGTATCGTTAGAAAGAATGCTGCGGATAACTTCTGAGTTGTCAATTTTTGAAAAATTTGGAAGCCCGGCAACCAATTGATCAGATGTTGCAATAACTCGGGTTCCCACACGTAATGCTTCCTCAACTATATCCCCTCTAACGCATTCTTGGTCGATAATCATTACATCGGCAATACCTGTTCTGACAAATCTAAGCTGTCGAGATACCGGCCCCACGAATTTTACACCACTAGAGAATCTTGCTAGATCCGCGCCAGTGCAACATATACCTGCAACTTCAACCAAACCATAGGAATCAGTTTTTTCTAAATAGTTTATCACTTCACTTCCGGGCGCCACATTATGGCCTACACATAGGACCACAGGTTTATCTCGATCAACTACACCCAATCCAATTTGTACTAGTGATGATGATGGATCCCCCTTAGGTAGTCCCAAGGCGGATATCTGCGCAATATCAGAAACTTCTAGAGCAAGGTTGTCAAGCATACCTGCATGAAGAGATTTGGATTCAAAGTCTATTGGATGTTGTTCCTGCCCAGTTGCAGTTGCAGATGTAAGATGAGTTATTTGACTCTCGAGATAGGTGATAACTTCTTCGAGATCCCCAAGTTTTTGAGGTTTAATACCTGCGATTAAACGTGTAATAGGCGCCTCTACTTCTACCTCATTTCCTAGATCAAGTGGAAGATCACGACCGTATTTGCTGATTAGAAAACTGATCATGTGATGGGCGTGTGTAGTATGAGCGGCAGCGCCCATAACGCATTGAAGTAAAGACCATTTACCCATATGACCGGCCATATTTATTCCACAAGCACCTTTCTTATCGGCAGTAAGATCACATTTCCCATATGTACAAAATTCACAAAAATCGCTTAAAGGGGAATATAATGGAGGATATTTTTCCAATAAACGTCGATCCCAATCCCGAAGTTCCATTATTCCGGGGAAAGGAGTAGGACCTTGTTTCTCCGCCCAATCTTCACCTTCAACGAATTTTCCCACAATAAATTGAAGCCCTTTGACTCGCAAAGCCTTGGAGTCTAACTCATCTACCATAATTTTAGTTGTCAATTCACTAGGCCTGTATATTAAATAGTCGAATTTATCCAATATAAATGATTACCTATTTCTAGAAAAAAAACATATATTGGAATTAGATTAAATGAAAAGAATCTGGAGTAACTTGTGAATAGGATGTTTTTGCCTAAATATACAAAAGGAAAATATGAGTTATTATTATGCAGAGTTCATCAATCATTGGAAAGGTTAAAACCGTCTTCTATACAAACCATAATGGATGAGCTTTTCTGAAGATGACATTAAACAGGCGGCCGATACAAAGCCATGGATAGAGGCAAAAATTAAGGAAAGTGAAGAAAATATTGAGAGACTTAAGCAGATACTCAGAATTCTTGACGGCGTCCTAAGAACTTCAAGTTTTAAGGCAGCGGCTGATATAACTTCAGATTCCATAGACAGACCTAAGTCAAAAGAAAATCAAGAAATTAAAGAAATGAAGACACTTCAAAGAGCAAGAGATGGGATGATTTTAGCCAACATCAATGTTTACCAAACATACTTGGAGATACTACCAGTAGATGAAATTCAATTAAATATTGATGTTACTCCTTTTAAGACGTTTTTCATTAATAGAATTCTGGAAGGTATGAAAAAGAAAGATATTGAATTGGTAAATCAAGGTGAATTAACTGAGAACGAAGCATTTGCATATTCAATAGATACAGATAAGAAGATTATTTCAAAGATAACGATAACAAACTATAAAGACGCTTCAAAAATAAAAGAGATCATGAATACATGCGCATGGGTTATCTCGCGTATGTTAGAGAAGAAACGGTAGATGATTATTGGTTAAAAACACGTCAGTGAAGTCAAAAAGTAGATCCGGGTCAATACTTGTATTAGACTTTGGTGCACAGTATGCACATTTAATTGCAAGACGGGTGAGAGAATGCAAAGTTTATTCTGAGCTGATTCCATATAATACTTCAATTAAAACAATTAAGAAAAAAAAGCCTAAAGGGATCATATTTTCGGGGGGACCGTCTAGTGTCTATGACAGATCTCCGCCGCTACCTGATCCAACAATCTATGATCTGGGTGTGCCGATACTGGGTATATGCTACGGACTTCAGGTTATTATTCATCAACTTGGAGGAGAAGTTATCCACGTTAAAAAAAGAGAATACGGTCGCACTAAACTAATGATAGATGACCATTTAGATATTTTCAAAGGATTCAAAAAAGAAATGATTTGTTGGATGAGTCACGGAGATACACCTATTAAGCTTCCAAATGGGTTTAAGAGAATTGCATCTACAGAGCGTTCTTCAGCTGCAATAAGAAGTAGAAATAATAATATTTTTGGGATTCAGTTTCATCCAGAAGTTTCACATACACCCCAAGGCCTGAGAATTATCAAGAATTTCCTATTTAATATATGTAAAGCCAAACCAAACTGGACAATGACCTCATTCGTAGATAGATCAGTAAATGAGATTAAGAATAAAGTCGGAAAGGAATCAGTTCTTTGCGCACTCAGTGGCGGCGTTGATTCATCAGCTACAGCCGCATTAGTACATAAAGCAATAGGAGACAAAATAACTTGTATATTTGTAGATCATGGTCTTTTGCGAAAAAATGAGGTGCAGGAAGTAGTAAAAACTTTTCGAGATAACTTTGGATTTAACCTTATCAAAGTTGATGCCTCAAAACGTTTTATCCAACGTTTAAAAGGAGTAAAAGACCCAGAAGAAAAAAGGAAGATAGTAGGAGAAGAATTTATTAAAGTATTCACCGATAAAGAAGAAAAAATCGGTCCATTTCAATGGCTATCTCAAGGAACCCTTTATCCAGATATAATAGAGTCTTCAAAAACAGGAAGCCAATCTTCACGAATAAAAACACATCACAACGTAGGAGGGTTACCTGAATGGATGAAATTCAAGTTACTTGAGCCATTAAAAGATCTCTACAAAGATGAAGTTCGGAAAGTTGCCGTTGTTTTAGGACTGCCAAACACCATCGTCAAAAGACATCCATTTCCTGGACCAGGATTAGCTGTAAGAATAATTGGAGAAATAACACCCGTTAAGATCAGAATATGTAGGGACGCAAGCAATATAGTTGAGGAAGAACTTTTGGCTAATGATCTGTACAATAGAATATGGCAAGCCTACGCTATGGTAGGAGATGATAAAGCTGTTGGAGTAGTAGGGGACAAACGTATATTGGGCCATGTTGTGACTATACGGATAGTTGAATCAGTTGATGCAATGACTGCTGATTGGGTAAGATTACCTTACAAAATAATTGAAAATATTAGTAATAGGATTACTAATGAAATACCAGGGGTTTCGTGGGTGACATACGCAGTCTCAAGTAAGCCACCGTCAACAATAGAGCCACAATAGGTTTTTCTACAATGTTTTATATTAGTAGGAGAATTTGAGACGCATGGTCATAATAGGTGTCATATTTGCAAAATTTAATGTGGGTTGAGAAATATCGGCCTCAAAAACTTGGGGAACTGGTTAACCAGAAACAAATTGTTGAGAGAATTGAACACCTTTTAAAGTCTTCAGCTGAAATGCCGCACTTACTTTTTGCTGGCCCCCCGGGGACAGGGAAGACCACAGCCGCACTTTGTGTAGCCAGAAGCATTCTAAAGGAATATTGGAGAGATTATGCCTTAACTTTAAACGCCTCAGATGAGAGAGGAATACACACAGTTCGAGAAAGGGTGAAGACTTTTGCAAGTTATCGAAGTGGATCAACAGGCATTCCATATAGAATAATCATACTTGATGAAGCGGATGAGATGACGAACGATGCACAAACTGCACTGAGACGGATAATGGAAGAAAACTCTCGATCTTGCAGGTTCATACTAATATGTAATTATAGTTCAAACATAATCGAGCCAATTCAAAGTAGACTAGCTATTTTTCGTTTTAGAAGATTAGAAGAAAAAGATGTTGTCGAACATTTAGCTAAGATTAGTAAAAAAGAGGGATTGATATATAATAAGGAAAGTCTTTCAATGATATACAAAGTAAGCAAAGGAGACCTCAGGCATGCAATTAATATTTTACAGACAGCGGCTTCATTTAAGGAAATTACAATAGAAAACATAGAGAAGGTTTCAGGTATTGCTGGTAAAGATCTAGTGTCAGAAGTTGTTCACCTGGCTTTGCAAGGAAATTTTGGAAAATCAAGAGAAAAATTTATCGAAATAACTAGAGTATATGGGATGTCTGAACAAGATTTCTTGAAGCATGCCCACGAAGCGATTCTAAAAATGAATTTATCGAACATTGACCAGATAGCTGAAATTCTAGCTAGATACGATTACAGAATTATTATTGGAGCTCACCCAGAGATACAGATGACAGCTTTGTTAGCTGAACTATCACATTTAGGAAAAGACAAATAGCGAGCTAATTAAATTATCAATGAATATGCTTATTATTTTACATTGGGAGGTTCACTACATACTATGAACTTCACTCTGCCAAGAGGATTACGTGATATAGAGCCAGAAGAATATGATTTACTAGAAAAAATAAGGGACGCGTTTACTAACACAACGAAGTTATTTGGTTTCAAATTAATGGAGCCATCGTCGCTAGAATGTCTCGAGACATTAGAAGCAAAAAGTGGGGAGGCAATTAAAAAAGAAATTTACTTCTTTAAAGATAAAAGTAAGAGAGATATTGCTTTGAGATTTGATCTGACTGTTGGAATATCACGATGGGTGGCTTCAAGGAGGGATCTACAATACCCCATTAAATTGGGTTCCTTCGGTAGCATGTGGAGATATGATGAACCACAATATGGCAGATATAGATGGTTTTATCAATGGGATGTAGAGATATTTGGCCCCAGCAAAGCTGATGCAGATGCAGAGATAATAGACTTCACGTATACACTATTCAAAAGACTCGGAATCGATCCGATTGCAATCAAATTGGGTGACAGAAAGATTGTTGAAGAATTAATAAGAAAAAGAACAGGTTCAAACAATCAATCCGAGATATTTGACATGCTAAGAGCTCTAGATAAATTGAACAAGAAAAAAGAGGAAGAGATAATAAATGAATATCAAGCAAAAGGTATCTCCCGAGCAAACATTAATCAGATTCTGGAGATTGGTAAATTAAGCGGGGATCCTAGCAGAATATTAAGCAAATTGGAGCCAGATTTGGAAAATGTTTCAAGTAGAATAACTGAAACTATTGACATACTTAACTCAAGAGGAGTACAAGGCGTTCAATTAGACCTATCCATAGTAAGAGGTATTGATTATTATACTGGAACAGTCTTTGAAGTTTTTGATGTAAATACCAAAGATTTAGGAGCACTGGCAGGAGGTGGAAGATATGATAGCTTACCTGAAATTTTCGGTAGGAAGGAAATGGGGGCTACTGGAGTTGCAGGCGGAGTTGAGAGAACTATCCTATCGTTAAAGAAAAAT
>CAYNJB010000036.1:0-8482 GCA_964397515.1 uncultured Nitrosopumilales archaeon
GGTCTTGAAGACCTCAAGAAGTCTGATTCTCTCGGAGAATATGATTCCCTCCGAGAAACCGTGTTATCAATCAACCCTATTAGTTTAATACAATCTGCAAACTACGGTGATATACCTGCTATAGATATTATCAAAAAGTTAAACATAACAGATCAGAGCGATCCAAATTTAGAAGAAGCTACATCTACTCTATATTCACACGAATTTCACGCTGGATTAATGAAGGAGAATACTAATTCATATTCGGGACTTTCAGTATCAGTTGCTCGGGACAAGGTAAAAGAAGATTTTCTAAGAAAAGGTCAAGTGGATATAATCTTTGAAATATTCAACACTCCTGTTAAATGTAGATGTGGTGCTGAATGTGTAGTCAAATTATTTGAAAATCAATGGTTTATAAATTATGGGGACATTGATTGGAAAAACAAAGTAAGACACACAATTGAAAACATGAGATTTTATCCAGAAGAGATGAAGCCTGAATTCGAATATACCGTTGGATGGCTAAGAGAGAAAGCGTGTGCAAGAAAGTCTGGATTGGGCACTATTCTTCCTTGGGATAAGGAGTGGATAATAGAAAGCTTATCTGACTCTGTACTCTATATGGCTTATTATACTATATCGCGCCATCTAAACAATACAGGCAGTTCAACTAAATTAAATGACAACTTTTTCAATTACATTTTTTTGGGTTCAGGCAAGCCTGCTGAAATCTCCAGAGAAGTCAATATAGACGTGAAGTCTCTAAAAGACATGAGGCAAGAATTTCTATACTTTTATCCATTAGATGTTAGACATTCAGGGCGAGATCTAGTACCTAATCACTTGACTTTCTTTATTTTTAATCATACAGCCATTTTTCCGGAAGAACATCGCCCGAGATCAATAGTAGTAAACGGATCAGTCCTCATGAATGGAAAAAAGATGTCTAAATCATTTGGTAATATTATACCTTTAAAATCCGCCATTAAAAAATATGGTGCAGATCCACTTCGTTTAGCAATAATGGCGACTGCTGAACTTTTACAAGACGCCGACATGAGTCTTAACTTAATTCAGACTTTTAAAGATCGACTTGAAAGAATATATGCTTTTACAGAATATGTCCTTACATTAGACAAGTCAAAAATCGAACATGTGTTCTCAATTGAAGATCGATGGATAATGTCGCGCCTTCAAAACATCATATATCAAACAACTGAAGCTATGGAAAAGATGAGAGTCCGTGAAGCAATTCATCATGCTATATATGTTCTTGATGCTGATATTGCAAAATATCAGAAAATGATTTCTACTGATCGAGGCAAAAGACTTTCAGCTATCGCTCAGGTCCTCCGTGAAATTGTAGAAACTCGGATCAAACTAATAGCGCCATTTGCACCATTTATTTCTGAAGAACTTTGGGAAAAAATCTCCAAATCTGGCTTTATCTTCACTGCTTCTTGGCCTCAAGTTGATAAATCGAGAATTGACCAAAATGCAGAAATCGGAGAAGAACTAGTATCATCACTATTAAGTGATACCTTAAACATATCTAAAGTTACAAAGATAAATCCAAAAAAAATAGTTTACTATATCTCAGCTAATTGGAAATGGAAAGGATATCTGTTAGCACTTAAACTTGCCAAAGAAGATAATCTTTCGGTCAGTGAATTAATCAAGCAGATACTTGAAGGCAGTAATAAACATCAGATCAAAGAAAAAGTAGATTTTGCAAAAAAAACGGTTGACAATATATCAACTATGCCTACCGATCTTCTTAATAAAAGATTAAAGATTGGAATTATAGACGAACTCTCAATACTAAAAGAATTCTTAGATTACTGTATCCAAGAAACTCAAGCTGAAATCTTGGTTTTTAATGAAGACGATCCGCTAAAATATGACCCCCAGAATAAGTCAAATCAAGCAAAACCTTACAGACCATCAATATTTATTGAGGAATCCTAAATAAAAAAGTAATGAGAAAATAATGTTTTATTAAATAATATTATTAAGCCGAGGTTTTGTAAAGACTTTTAAAGGGTAAATCGATTAAGGTGGCTGTGAATTAAGAACTTTAGTGATAAAAATTTGAGTGAGTTCAAATATATTGTTAGAATGGCCGGCAAAGATTTAGATGGGAGTAAAAAATTAATTGCATCCCTATGTAAAATTAAAGGTCTAGGCTACGGCATAACAAATGCTATCGTAAATCATCTTAGACTTGATCCAAAAACACGTTTAGGCACTTTATCTGATCAACAGATCTCAGAAATATCAAAAACTATTACTGATCTAAATAAACTTGGTTTTCCAAACTGGATGCTTAATCGTAGAAAAGATATAGAGACCGGTTCTAATTTTCATTTAACTGGAGCTGATCTTATTTTCACTGACCAAAATGACTTTAATCGTGAAAGATTTGTAGGAAGCTGGAAGGGTATTCGCAAATCACTTGGTCTAAAGGTCCGCGGTCAGTGCACAAGAACAAGTGGACGGAAACATAGAACCGTTGGTGTTCGCAAGGCAGATTTAAAACCTAAACCTGGTACTGCAAAAAAGTGATTAAATAATGGGCGATCCTAGAAAACCTCGGAAAATATATTCAACCCCTCGAGATCCTTGGAGGGCTGATCAATTAGCTCAAGAGCTCTTCATTTTGGGAACCTACGGTCTCAGAAATAAACGCGAACTCTGGAAAGCTCAAACGAAGCTCTCCACAATTCGTAAACAAGCAAGAAAATTACTTGCTGCTTCAACTGATGTAAGGCTGCGCGAGGAAGAAATTCTACTTAAATCATTAAAAAGAATTGGCATAATTGGATTTGAAGCTAACATCGATGACGTATTAGGTCTAACAGTGGAAAATCTTCTGGAAAGAAGACTGCAAACCATTGTTTGGCGGAAGGGGCTCTCAGTCTCACCTTACCAAAGTAGACAATTAATATCCCATAGACATATAATGAATTCTGATCGTATTCTCTCTGTCCCAAGTTATCTCGTTTCCAGTGAAGAAGAGGGACAAATTACCTTAAAACCCGGGAGCCGATTCACTCCTATCAAATCTGAAGAAAAGCAAGAAACTAAGTGATATAACAAATGAGTCAAGAATCTATAGTTCCTAAGGAAAAATGGGGTGTAGCCCACATCTACAGTAGTTACAATAATACAATTGTTCATATCACTGACTTAACCGGTTCTGAAACAATAGGATTTAGCTCAGGAGGACGACATGTTAAAGCTGATCGTTTTGAATCTTCTCCTTTTGCCGCTATGAAGTCTGCCGCTGCTGCAGCTGATTCCGCAAAAACTAAAGGCATAACAAATGTTCATATTAAAGTTAGAGCAGTTGGTGGCACTGGTCCTCGAACACCTGGTCAAGGAGCTCAAGCAGCTATTAGAGCTCTGGCGAGAGCCGGATTTAGAATCGGGCGGATCGAAGACGTTACGCCGATTCCACATGACACCACAAGAAAACCTGGTGGACGACGAGGTCGAAGAGCCTAGTACTATCTACTTATATTGGATAGCTCAAGATCTCGAAAGAAAATGCTGTATCAATTTTTTCATCATTATCTAAATCTAATCCTCTAATAGCCACTGTCTATAAGTCCATGTTCTGATAACTTACCAAAATGTTCTTCCAATTTGTTCTTATTTGGCAAATGGACTTCTATTTTTGTAAACATCTAGTAATAATGAGTTTTACAGGTACGCTTTTAATGATTAGCAGTGTTTTTATCCAAGTTTATTTTGTCTATCTAATTATATGTGCGGAATAATTGGCTATGCAGGATCAATAAGGGCTGCGCCTATTCTAACCCAAGGATTGACGAATATGGAGTATCGAGGATATGATTCAGCTGGAGTTGGGATTCATGATGGTCGCCAAATTTCCATAAAGAAAGACACGGGAAAAATTGATGAGATTAAAGAAAGATTAGGAATAGACAGTTTAAACGGTAATATTGGGATAGCTCATACTAGGTGGGCAACTCATGGGAAAGTTTCACAAGTAAACGCGCATCCACATACTTCCTGTGAGAGTAAAGTCACGGTTGTTCACAACGGTATTATCGACAATTATCAGAAATTACGAATAAATTTAGAAACGGCTGGTCATTTATTTATAAGTGATACTGATAGTGAAGTTATAGCTCATCTAATTGAAGACAATTTCAAATCTTCAGGAGATTATAGAAGCTCGATAATAGCCGCTTGTGAGGTTCTAGAAGGCTCATTTGCTTTCGTTGTAATATTCAAAGATAATGCTGATACAATTTTTGGAGTCAGAAAAGATGCGCCTTTGATCCTTGGAATTGGGAAAAACGAAAACTTTATAGCTAGCGATATTTTGGCTTTCATAAAAAAAACCGATGAGGTTATCTTTCTAGAGAACTTCGAACTTGTTGAAGTATCAAAGGATTCTTATCAAATTATGTCCTTAAGTGGCGAACAAAAAATTCGGGAATCGGTAAAAGTAGCTTGGGAAGCAAGTGATATATCGCGGAAGGATTTCTCCCACTTTACTCTGAAAGAAATTCATGAACAACAAAACACTATTAGACAATCCTTAAATCAAAATACAAATATATTGAATGATTTTTGCGATATTTTAGGAAACTCAAATAAGATATACATAGTTGCCTCCGGAACAAGTTTACATGCCGGGTTTATCGCTAAACAACTATTAGCTCGGGTAGTAAAAATCCCTTCAGAAGTTGTTATAGCTAGCGAATTTATTAGCTATGCCGATTTGATTGATTCTGATTCTGTGATTTTGGCGATTTCCCAAAGTGGTGAAACAGCGGATGTATTAGACGCAATTAGGACAGCTAAAGGTCGTAGAGGAAAAATTATATCTATTGTTAATACACCCGGGTCTTCTTTAACAAGAGAGAGTGACCAAGTATTATTTCTAAATTGCGGTCCCGAAATAGGAGTCGCAGCCACAAAAAGCTTTACCTCCCAATTAGCAATAATATATCAATTAGTCTTGATATTATCAGGTCGAACGCAAGATATTGCGGAGCTAACAAATATTTCCAATCTGGTCCCAGAGTTACTATCAAAAGAAGAAGAAGTTTCAAAGATTTGTGACACTTTTGCTTCTAACACCGATTTCTATTTTGTAGGCCGAGGCCTAAATTTTACTATAGCCCTTGAAGGTGCATTAAAGCTCAAAGAGTTAGCATATGTCCATGCGGAAGGTTTAGCGGCCGGTGAGCTCAAACACGGTACTCTAGCTTTAATTGAAGAAGGTACTCCAGTAATTGTTCTTAATCCTGATGATGAAACATATTATGAGACTCTTAATAATGCATCTGAAATGAAGGCAAGAGGCGCAAAAATAATCGGTATATCCAATAAACCAAATCCTATTTATGACTATCACCTACAAATTCCAACAGTTGATCGTATCTTTTATCCTATTCTTGAAGTAATTATTCTTCAGTTTCTAGCCTACTATGGCGCTATTTCTAGACATCATAACCCTGATTACCCGAGAAATTTAGCGAAGTCTGTCACGGTAAAATGATAAGTTACGGGTAGCTCGTATTCTCTTATAAATCGGCTAAATTATATGAACATTATTTTAGATATATTTACTGTGTATTAATCGTAGTGATATTTAATCCGGTATTATTCTATTGATATTAGATCATTTCCTTGCTGAACTGAACTTCGAACTTCTACCATTATCTGTTTAACAACACCGTCTTTAGGGGCAGTTATTGCATTCTCCATTTTCATGCTCTCTAAAACCAGCAAGGTATCCCCTTGCTTAACTTGGTCTCCTTCACCTACCTTAATTGATAATACAGTTCCAGGTAAAGGCGCTTTTACTATGTTTCCTGTCCCAGTTGATGTCGTTTGGCTTGGTTTTGAAGATGTTGTCTGTTTTGAGATACCCGGTTTTGGTGACTCTGTAGACGTAGCCCCAAATCTTGGAGTAACAACTTTCCTCGGAGGCTCTGTGAGCACTTTTTTCGGTCCTATATAGGGTGGCGGTGTACTTTCGGGGTGTGATGTAGGGATCTCCTCAACCTCTACCTCATATGATTTATCTTCTAATGTTATCTTAAATTTTTTGGTCATTCTGTTCCACTTTCCTCTGCTTTAATGTGAGCTGTGATCGCCGCTAAAGCTACGATTGCGTCTCTTTCTTCTTCACTAATTTCCATTGACGATTCCAATTGATTATCTTCACTTTGATTAGTATTTGAAGTGTTGGTCTTCACTTCAGTCTTTTTTGACATTTTAAAACCCCCTATCCGAAGGCCCATAGCCCCAGTTAAAGCCCAAAACCAAGGAGCTGAAAATGTGAAGCCAAATTCTAATCATTTTAACACGAACAAGGTTACATCTTTAACCTTTTAAAGTATTAACCTGATTAATCTTCTAGTCAAGATGATTATGATAGTTAATCTATAATGAAAAACCTAATATTATCCACCTGTGTCACTAAATATGTTTGAATAAAGCGGACGCCAAAAAATTAACCATTTTCACTTCAAGTCACACGGTACACCATCTTTATACAATAATAATACCCTCTATTATCCCAATTATCAAAGTAGCTTTCAATTTATCCTATGTTGAGATCAGTTTATTGCCTGCTTTCTTCAGTCTAGGCCATCTATTCCAACTATTATTTGGTGTTTACACTGATAAATATCGGAAACCCCATGTTATTGTCGCAATTGGACTCATATTCATATCTATCACAATAGCCAGTTTGGGAGTTGCCACTGATTTTTACCTCTTAATTTTCTTAACTTTCATGGTTGGTGTAGCCTCTAGCACATATCATCCTGCTGGAACTACTCTTATCGTAAACAATTTTCCTAAAAGGAGTGGTTTTGCCCTCGGCATTCATTCTATCGGTGGAAGCCTCGGTTACTCAATTGGTCCCGTTCTTCTCGGAATTCTAATTGGTTTCCTAGGTTGGAGAAACTCACTATTCTTTTACGCTTTGCCTGGATTAGTTGTAGGTTCTCTTTACTGGTTTTTCTTACGTGATTTCAAATCTTCCATTATAGATGATTCTAAAGACAATAGTAACTCGACTCAACCTGTTTTCCACTTTCGCTCAATATCCCTACCATTAATTCTGCTCTTGCTTGGGAATTTTATGAGCCAGTTTGCTATGGAAACTATGCAGGATTTTGTCCCAATCTATCTAACCGATATCTATCTGGTCAGCATCTCAGCAGCTATTTTTCTATTAGGTCTTATGCGCTTCTTCGGCGTTATTGGCGGCCCGATTGGAGGACTTGGAATAGACCGATTTGGCGCTAAGAAGATAATGATGCTCGGATTCATTGGACAAAGCATTCTAATTTTCTTCTTCACTCAAGTTAATGTGGATTACGGTATGTATCTTATTCTAGCTTTGTTGGGTTTATTCGTATCTATCCAACTTCCTGCAAGCAACATATATTTGGCTCATCTATTTCCAGTTAAACATAGAGGGAAAGCCTTCGCTTTATACTTCACAATATCTATCAGTTGGATATCGGTGGTGCCAATTCTATCGGGAATCATCGTGCAGCAATTCGGCTTTGAGTTAGTTTTCATTGTCTCTTCTATCTTAAGCCTAACAGGGGCAGGCGTGATCTCATTGCTGAAAGATCTTCGCTGAAGCTCATATCATACAAACGATATGGTTTTAGGAGTCTTAAGGTAGAGCTATTGATTGTGCCACGGTAGCTTAGCCCAGTAAAGCGCCTGCCTCGTAAACTCCACGGGAAAGCAGGAGATCGTGGGTGCGAATCCCACTCGTGGCTCAATATGGAATATTTAGATTTCACATTTACCTAACCTCTAATCTAGAAAGGCAGTTTGGGGAATAATCAAACTCGATAAACATACACTAACTAACATTAATTCCAGCTCAGGTTGGGAATAATGGTTCAGTTTACGCTCAAAAACCGGTGTATATATTAATCTAGAGAAAATACCTTGACAGTTTATTTTCCACAAAATTCAACATTTTGCAATAAATATATGTCTAAACAGAGAGGTTTATACTTCTAGATTTTTATAGTCAAAGCATTGATCCGAACTTATGCGTTCTCCCTTATAGCTTTAGTATCTTTCTCAGTATTGGCGATTCTAGTTTATCTAGGGATTAACGAGCCTAGTTCAGATATTATTGATCTGGATTATCAGTTATTCAATTCGTTAAATGATGTCACTCAATCTGAGACTATCAAATATCTTATGGTATGGATGTCTTCGTATGGGCGAGAAGTTGTTTGGAGCATAACTATTGCAATATTTCTGATATTCGGTAAATCTAGCAGTCGAAAACTTGCTTTGATATTATCTTTAGCTATTCTAGTCTTAATTCCTTTAGGTATTCTAACTAAGGAAATAATTCATAGACCTCGTCCTCTTACTCTTGAATTCGACTCTTTTCCTTCTGGTCATACTTTAATTGTTACGGCAGGGGCAACTGTATTACTTAGCTTATTCAATAAATCAAATAAGCAAA
>CAYNJB010000037.1:0-8439 GCA_964397515.1 uncultured Nitrosopumilales archaeon
ACCGTCTCCATGAAAAAACACTAGTTTACGGAATTGGTTTGAATAATGAACAAAAAGCTTACCCATATACATCTCTTGAAGGAACTGTAGTGAATGATTTATTGGGAAACGAAAATCTTGTAGTGATAAGTCCCCAACCAAATAGTTTAAGAGCTTATAGCAGTAAATTAGATGGAAAAATATTAACTTTTGAGTACAAGAACGGTGTGATTTTAGACTTAGAAACTCAGAGCATTTGGAACTTTGATGGCGAGGCAATAGATGGGTCTCTTAAAGGAAAAAGTCTTTATAAAAATTCTAGGAATAACCCACTTCTGGTTTGCTTGGGCAACATTCTATCCGAACACAAGTATCTGGGGAGCTGAAACAGATTAAGAGAAATTATAAAGAGACCAATTTTATATGGTATAACTGCGTCTATAACCACCTTTATAATTTATGCTACGGTTATCATATTAACCACTACTAATTTCACACCGTTTCAAGCATTAACTATTGCTATGACGATCAATGGTCCAGTATTTGCAGCCTTGCCTTTTGTTATTGGAATACAAACTTTTCTAGTTACATATAGTAAACGATTACCTTGTCCGGTTGGCGCACGTAAATCGTCTGCAGGAGGCGCTGTATCTGGTTCAGGTATATCTGCATTCTTCTCATTTTTCTCTCTAGTGCAAGTAGGTTGCTGTGGAACTTGGTTATATCTTCTATCATTACTTCCAGGTGTGTTTGGATTGGGTATAACTGGCTTTTTAATTGACTATAGTGGGCCTTTAACAGCGTTAGGGTTCATTTTGATGATATTCTCTTTAGGATATACAATTAGATCTGTATTAAAAGCAAAAAAATTATCTAAACAATCAACCCCACAAAATTAAAAAAATATCTAAGATAATTGATAATAACTTAAAAAGTAATTTTGGCTCACAAGATATGCTCGTTAACTTGAATGAGCATCAAATATAACAAGTACCGAATAACTTTCCATTATTTATGATTTCTTATTTATTTCTGTTTATATATATCTCATGGATCTTGTCTTCAGGATAATTATTTATAACCCAATCAAGGTTTTTTTTCTCATTAAGTGTTATTCCTGTTCCTTTATCGTTGTCTAACCTATTTCCTTTATAGGCTGTCGAAGCAAAAGTTTGTACTTTTCTTATTAATTCTAGTATAATCTCGGGATTTCCGGATTGTAGATATATAGTTAGATCGTCTATAAACAAAGCTTCTGGAGGATTAAGAATCGTTTTTTCTATCAAGGGTTTAATTATCCTAGCGTTTTTCTTAGCTGATTGAATTAATTCTTTAGGTGATTTACTCATTAATCTCGGAGCTGTAAGACCTAAAGGATGAATATATTTAGTTGACTTCAGCATTGTGCAATAATTAGATATCGAAGAAGCTATTTTATAATCTAATGGAATATTGGGCGCAAAGTCAAGTACAACTATATCTTTAGCTTTATTTTGTTTTTTTACTACATCATCTACCATTTTTGCTAATAGACGTGTTTTTCCTACTCCGACATCTCCTGTAATAATTATTTTCTCTCTAAAGATATCCTTAATGCTAAAGTTTAGCAAAGACTCCTCTCTTCTTCATAGCTATTACTATGATAAACCCTAAAATTGATCCGGGTATACTACTTGCCCAAAAAATAATAGTATATATCTGCCATTGCGCTGTTAAACCTAACCATGCCCAAGGACCTGCCGGAATAGCACCTGCTCCTATTAGTGGGGCGACGACAAGAGCGCTAAGCAAAGCTCCTATTGCTGTACCTATAGGTTCACATAGAGCTGCCAAACTTGTTCTACGAATATACCAAAAAACGAAGCCGACAACAAAAGCGCCTGGAAGTCCACCAGGAATCGAAAATATGGATCCTATTCCCAAAGACATACGGATCAAACCCGTTGATAGAGCTGCAAACACTGCATATCCCGGCCCAAGCATAATTCCCAATATTACATTTATCATGTGTTGGGAAGGGAGAATTTTCGTTGGTCCAACTGGTATGCTTCCTGGATAAACTGATAATATCACACCTAAAGCTATAAAAATAGATAAGATCGAAACTCGTTTAGATCTGGATATTCCTTTATTCATCCACTCCATAGACGAGCTACTAGCCATAATTTTCTTATAAAAAGGAAATGTGAATAATAGCACCTGTTTACAATTAACTTTAAACATATCAGAGTTATCTCTTATAGATGCTAAATAAATATTGTTGTTAATTGAACAATGATTGATTGAGCATATTTATTTTTTATAGTAACATAATACTGTTAATACACTCGCCAGTATGTTACCTTGAATCTAACATATGTAATCCTTAAAACCATCTTCTTAAAAGCTCTATATGAGCCCAAGTAGCTCAGCTTGGTTAGAGCGTTGCCTTGGTAAGGCAAAGGTCCCGGGATCAAATCCCGGCTTGGGCTCCTTGTAACCATTGAGTACCTTTGACATTCCATTCTATACTGACCTAAGTATTTATTCTTCTTTATAAGCGGTCATTAATATTTCTACCAAAAATATGAACAAAGTTATTAATTTAGGATTGAATGTTTTTTAAAAATTCTAATATTTTCCTTTATTATGTTAAATTAACTGTTTGCATACAATTATTTTGATTTCTCAATTATTGAGAAGAAAAAAATAGATTCTAAAATTAAGAATAAATTAGCAAAAAAATAATCTTAACCATATATTCGTTTTAGATGTGAATATTTCTTTGATATTAATTTGTCAACCTTAACTCTAAGTATATCATCAACTCCCTTTTGTTTAAATAAGCCTGCGTTCGAATTATTAGTTCTGAGAAAAGGTCCTTGAAGAGCTATTTGGTTTCTTATCTGTGAAATAGGGACTGGTTTCTGCTGAAGAGCTGAATTAATAATCTGTTTAAACATCCGTTCATCTAAGTTCTCAGGTTTTTGATTATTATTATTTAATGATAAAGGTCGTATACCAAAGCTCAAAGGAAACACTTTGTCTAGTTTTTTACCCATTTTTTCTTTGATAGCAAAACCTACTGACTTGTATGGATTAATCATCTCTTCTTTGAAAAACCAAATTTCTTCTTGATGAATGACGCTTGTATCATAATATCCTCTTGGGTCTCTCCCAGTTAAAACATGCCAGTTTCTGGGGCTTTCTTCATATCTTTTCAATATTTCGATCCTTGCTTCTTTGGCAGTTTTCAATTAATTACACCTTAGTTCCTAGTATTAGCTTTAATGAACTGTAATATAAATCATAAGTTTGCACTCGTACTTATTTATCTATAGATTGTAATTTTATATCGTAAAAAATTTTTTTTAAAAAAATATATTTTATAAGGAACAATAATATTAAGGACGAATATCTTTATCGGTGTTGATTAAAACATGTGGGTTAGACATGGGTTGGATAAATGGCATTTAGATTGTGTAATCACTTCTGATAATCATGACTTCTTGGCTTCCATAGACCGTCTCGGAAAAACCTTAAAATTGACAATCCCTCATGAATCAAAAGAAAAATCGTTTGTAAAAGATTTTGTATCAGTTATTGCTTTGAATGAGCATTTAACAAAGCTTGGTTTAGAAAAATTAACGACAGATCCACTTGCTTAAATGTATAATAATATTTAATATTGATTTCTTCATTTTTCATACTTCATATGACTTTGCTATTTATTTTTGGTGTTTGGCTTTTACAATGAAATATTTAACTTTGATTATCTAGGATAATTTATTTTTTTAGAATTATCGTAAAGTCGACAACTTTGCATCTATTGCTTTCCTTGTAATTTTTGGATCAGCTCTGCTAGATGTAGCTTTCATTATTAATCCCATAAGATAATTTATTGTGTTCTTATTTCCAACAGCGTCTTCTACTGCTTTCTTATTTTCATTAAAAACTTTTTCGACTATTTTGTTTACCTCATCTGGATCTGATATTCTAAACATTGTTTCTTTAATTTGAAGCGCATCATCTTTCGTTGTTAAAGTTTTTAGTAAGAGTTTTTTTCCTGTCTGTTCACTAATTTTTCCTGCCTCAACAGATCTAATTAACTTTGCAAATTCTTTCGGTGTAACTCTAATCTGTTTCACTTCAATGTCTTCTCTATTAAGAAATCCCAGGACATCGCTTACTATCCAATTACTTGTTCGTTTTGGGTTAACTTGATATTCTAAGCATTTCTCAAAAAAGTCTGCGAGCGCCTTATCAGATGTTAAAACTTCAGCATTAGAAGGCGAAACTCCGATTTCCTTTGCAAATCTCTCCCTCCTTGCATCTGGAAGTTCTGACATTGTTTTCTTGATACTGTTAATAAATTTTTTTTCAAATCTAAAAGGAACTAAATCTACTTCAGGAAAATATCTATAATCTTGTTCCTCTTCCTTTACTCTCATCGACACTGTGACTCTTCTCACATCGTCCCAATGTCTTGTTTCCATTCCAACAATATTTCTATTTTTTATCGTCTTTTGTCTTGTTGCCTCAAAATTTAATGCTCTCTCGACTTCTTTAAATGACCCAATATTCTTTATTTCTACTCTTTTCCCGCCTTTTATAGAAATGTTTGCATCGCATCTTATAGCTCCTTCTAGTCCTCCATCACAAACTCCGATGTGCTCTAATATTGATCTTAATTTCTGAAGAAAAAGTCTGGCTTGGCGTGGCGTTTTTAGTTCTGGCTCAGTTATTATCTCCACTAAAGTTATGCCTGCCCTATTATAGTCTATTAAGGAATAAGGTGAAGATGAGATTGTTCCCTCATAGCTTATTTTAGCGGGATCTTCTTCTATCTGAATTCGACTTAAATGAATACGTCTACCTTTTATCTCAACAACCCCCTTCGAAGCTAAAGTTACTCCGCCCGCTTTGTTATATTGTGATATTTGGAAATTTTTCGGTAAATCTGGGTAAAAATAATTCTTTCTATAGAATTTTAGAATATCTGCAATATTGGCTTTTACTGCTAATGCTGCTTTTATTCCATTTTTTATTGCCTGTTCATTGATTGATGGTAAACTTCCTGGAAGGCCAGTACATATTGGACAAATGTTAGTATTTGGTTCAGAATTTCTATAATTAGATGGACAGCTACAGAATAGTTTAGTTCTCAAACTAGTTAATTGGCAGTGAACTTCTAATCCAATTTTAATTTGAAGATCATTTTTCATCACTTTGTCATCTTACACCTTTTCTTCAATTAGTTTTCCAGCTTTAAGCAGCTCTTCTTCTCTAAAAAAGGGGGCCAATAATTGGATACCAATTGGCGCATTAACTTTTGAATTAATAGGTATGGAAATAGCTGGATGACCAGTTAAGTTAGCCGAAACAGTGTCTACATCATTCATATACATTTGTAAAGGGTCGTTTATCTTCTCACCAATTAGGAAAGGTGTAGTCGGCATAGTTGGGCCTGCTATTAGGTCATACTTCTTAAACACGTTTTCGACCTCTTTTGTAATCATTGTTCTTATCTTCTGAGCCTTTAAGTAATAGGCTCCAAAATATCCTGCTGAAAGTGTGAAAGTACCAATTATTATTCTACGTTTGACTTCCCCTCCAAAACCTGATTCTCTATTTCTAGTAAAATATGTATTCCACTCCCTATATCCTGTTTTCACATTACTACCATATTTTAAGCCGTCAAATTTCGCCAGATTTGAACTTGCTTCAGCCATTGCAGTTATATAATAAGTTGGAAGCGCATATTCCAGATTATTAAGAGATATTTCTTCAACTATACACCCAAATTCACTTAATCTATCTAAAATCCGCCATACTTCTTTTTTAACCAAATCTTCTGTCCCCTCACCAAAAAACTGTTTTGGAACCGCAATCTTAGACTTAATTGAAAAACCTTTGGTACTCACTTTCTTCATTGGAGATTCATATGATGTTGAATCACGCGGGTCCCAACCCGCTAAACATTTCATTAATATAGCGCAATCATCTACATTTCTTGCCAGTGGCCCTATCTGCTCAAGACTATTTGCATATGAAATAAGACCATATCTACTAACTCTCCCGTAAGTTGGTTTTAATCCCACAATTCCGCAGAATGCAGCTGGGCATCTTATTGAACCTCCAGTATCCGTACCCAATGCAAGTGGAACTTCTAGAGATGCAACAGCTGCAGCGCTTCCTCCAGAAGATCCTCCAGGAACTCTTGTCTTATCTCGTGGATTTTTAGTAGGTCCAAATGAGCTGAACTCAGTGCTATTACCCATTGCAAATTCATCCGTGTTGGTTTTACCAATAATAATAGCTCCTTCTTGTTTTAGTCTTTCGATAACTGTTGCATCAAATGGTGGGATATACCCCTTAAGTATTTTTGAACCACAAGTAGTCTCAATATTTGCTGTACTTATCACATCTTTAACAGCTATTGGGACACCGCAAAGCAATCCCATTTTTTCTCCTCTAGTAATTCTAGCATCAATTTCTCTTGCTGATTGAATAGCTTGATCCTCAGCTACTTTTATGAAAGCATGAATCTCAGGTTCAACTTCTTTTATTCTTTGTAATGCTAAATTAACTTGATCCTCAGCTGAGCATTGATGGGATTTTACCATCTCTACTATTTTTCTCGCTGTCTCCAAAAAATTACGCCTCAAGTCATTCTTGGCGCTTTAATGTATCTGCTTTTCTTATTTGGCATATTCTTTAGTATTTTATCTGCTGGAAACGGTTTTGGTTTGTCTTCTCTAACTGTATTACTAACCTCTAATATTTGATATGTTGGGACAATTTTTTCGGTGTTTATTTTGTCTATTTTTCCAAAATATTCAATTATTTTGTTTAGCTCTGGAATCATCTCTAATTCCTCTTTATCGGATAACCCAATTCGAGCTAACCAAGCTAAATGTTTAATCTCTTTACGTGTGATTTTAGCCTTTACTGACATTTTTCATCAATCAGTTACTTTGTCATATCTACGGTTTCAAATGGAATTGGTCTCTTGGGAAGAAGGCAACTTCTCGTATGTTTTTTTGCTGCGTTAAAGTCATTATAAAACGTTCAAAACCCAAACCAAATCCTGCATGAGGTGGCATGCCATATTCGTAGACTTTCAAATGATATTCAAAGCTTTTAGGATTCAAACTTTTTTCTTTCATCTTTTTCTCAAGATCTCTTTTATTATTAATTCTTGAACCTCCTGAAGCCATCTCAAGTGTGCTATGCATAAAATCAAAAGACTCACTAATATTGGCATCGTCTTCCCTAGGTTTAATATAAAATGGTTTAGATTGACTAGGCCAATCCGTTATAAAATAATATGATGGATTTATTTTCCCTAAAATCTTTTGAGCCTCTGATGAAAAATCTTCACCCCATTCCATTTTAAATCCTTCTTCATTTAATAATGATAATACTTCATCGTATGTGTATTTCTTAAATTCACTATCTTCAAGTTCTATGCTTAATGAGGATAGTTCATCTTTACACTTTTTTCTAACTTCTTTGATGACTTTCTTCGTCATAGCTTCTATTTCAGAAATAATATCTTTATAATCAACATATGCTTCTTCAACATCTAATGAAACAAATTCACTAAGATGACCTAATGTTCTAGATTGTTCTGCTCTAAAAGCTGGACCAATTTCAAATACTTTCTCAAACGCCATAACCAACTCTTCTTTATATAATTGTGGACTCTGAGTCAAAAATGCTTCTTTATTATAATAAAGAAGAGGAAATAGAGCTGCTCCTCCCTCTGTAGCAGAAGATATTATCTTCGGCGTGTTCACTTCAAAATATCCTCCATTAATAAAGTGGTTTCTGATAGATTGCAACGCCACTCTTCTTATCTTAAAAATTGACTGCGCTGCATCCCGTCTTAAATCTACAGCTCTTATTTCTAACCTTTTATCAATTCTTGGAAGCTTTTTTTCTTGAAGATTAAAAGGAGGACTCAATCTTGCAAATCCAAGAATTTTTAGTGAATTTGGTATGATTTCTGCACCGTTCGGCGCCTTTTTAATAGCCTTAACAATACCTTTTACTCCAATTGATGTATGAGGCACTAATTTTTTCATCTTATTAAAAACATTTTTTGTTACCTCATTTTTCTTTGCAGTTACTTGTATTTTCCCATCTTTATCCTCAATTATTAAAAATATTATCCCACCTTGACTTCTAATCGAAGAAACCCATCCAAACACTATCACATTATTATCATCCAGTTCCGGTTTCAAATCTATTGAATAGTGGGTTCTTCTCCAATTACCCAGGTCATCAGATATAATGTTCATTCTTTGTCTCCTTTCAGTGTCTCTAACTCAATATATAGATGTTAACCGAATTTGTTCTTTAGCCAAATCTAAGAAAGAGTATTTACATAAGTAAAGAATAAGTGCTCCCACGGGGTCGTCTGCTAGACATAAAGGGTCAATCTGGTCTAGGCTTCATGGCTCGGGAACAAACTCG
>CAYNJB010000038.1:0-8156 GCA_964397515.1 uncultured Nitrosopumilales archaeon
ATCTTCTTTCGATATCCTCGATCATGTTAGAAGATGTGGACATGGCGGTTACACGGATAACGTTAATAAATCAGATGTATTTAACGGTTTTCGCAACGTTTTAACTTAAAGTACGTAATATTATTACGGTATTAGTATTATTTACACCCTCAACTTTACGAATATCGTCAATACATTTATTGACTTCTGCGACATTCGGAGCTGACATAATAACAGCAACATCATATTGTCCCGTTATTTCATGAACGATGTCAACACCTTTGACGGCCTGAAGTCTAAGGGATACTTGCTGTGTTGCTACAAGAGAATTTACTGTCAAAAGGGTAATAGCGCTAGCTCCACCTATATCGACATCTATAGTAAATTTCTTAATAATTTTCCTTTTAACAAGATTTTGTACTCTTCGCCGCACAGCTGCTTCTGAAAGTCCAACTACTTTTCCTAAATCAACATATGATGTTCTAGAATCAGATTTTAATGTTTTTATTATCTTACGATCTAATTCATCCATAATAATTCACATAAACCAAGTCATATATAGATAACTAAAAAAAACAGTAGGATAAAAATTTATCCAAATCTAGTACGATCTTCTTCTGTAAGAATGTCATCTAAGATAGATAGTCCATGATCTACCTCATCTTCAGTTATTACTAAGGGTGGGAGGAATCTCAAGATGTTACGGCCAGAATATAAGAGTATGATCCCTTTCTTAAGTCCTGAGAGAATAATTTGACGTACGTCAAATCTTAGGTCTAGAGCAAGCATTAATCCAAGTCCCCTTACTTCTCTGGTGACTTTATGGTTTTTGTTCAAACTTTGTAAGCCATCTTTCATATAAGCGCCGATCTTTTCTGCTTTTTTATGAAGTTCATGATCAAGAAGAAACTGTATTGCAGCTGAACCTGCTGCACAAGATAGAGGATTGCCGCCAAAAGTTGAAGTATGATCACCAAGTTTAAACTTTGACATAACTTCATTTGTTGCAATTGTACAGCTTAAAGGAAGTCCACCGCCTATTCCTTTTGCTGTACACATAATATCAGGTATTACGCCCCAATGTTCATGAGCCCATATTTTTCCTGTGCGTCCAAAACCACTTTGTATTTCATCAAAGATCAATAGGGATCCGTTTTTTTCTGTAATTTGTCTTAGATCAGAGAGGTAACTGTCAGGAGCAGGATGTATTCCGGTTTCGCCTTGAACAGGTTCTACAATTATCGCTGCAGTCTTTTCAGATATTGCATCCATCGCCTTTTTCGTATCTCCAAATGGAATGAATTTAACATCGGAGAGAAGAGGTTCAAACGGGTTTCTGTACTTAGGGTTCCAAGTAAGAGAGAGAGCACCCATTGTCTTTCCATGGAAGCTTCCAATCATAGAAATAATTTCCTTTCGACCGGTATATTTTCTGGCTAGTTTAATAGCGCATTCAACAGCTTCAGCTCCGCTATTGCCTATATAGATTCGTTCTAGGCCTGGAGGCGATATTTTTAGAATGTTTTCAAGAAAATTAGCACGCGCATCATTGTATAATGAACTGTGACATGTAATGAGCTGTTCTGACTGTCTTTTTATTGCTTCAACAACATATGCGTTATTATAACCAACAACAGATACCCCATATCCACCCATGAAATCTAGATATTCTTTCCCATTACTATCCCAGAGTTTTGCGTCTTTACCTCGGGATATAGAAATTGGATATTTATAATAGACATCAGCATGAATATTGTTTTCCGTTGAGAATATAGTTTCATTATTCATCAGTTATCACAGTACAACCATTCATTCTTAATGCGGATGATATAGGTTTATCAATTAAACCGGACGAAATAATACATGTTTTTACGCCCATATCCAAGCATTCGAGGGAAGCAAGAACTTTTTTCTCCATACCAAAACCGATTTTTGGAAGTAAATTTTTTGCTTCTGATGATGTTAATTTGCTTTGTATTTTTCCATCAAACATTAATCCATTTACATCAGTTAGAAATATGATTTGGTCGGCTTTTAGTCCGCCGGCAACATAAGCTGCTGCTCTATCTCCATCTACATTCAAAAACTCATGTTCTTCACTTATTGCGACCGGAGAAATAACTGGAAGATAACCTTGAGATAAAATAAGGTTTAGTAAGCGATCGTTTACTTGATTGATCTTACCAGTATATCCGCCGTCTATAATTCTTTTTCGTCCCCGCTCATCTACAATAATAAGTCTTTTTTTTCGTTGTGCTTGTATTATACCTCCATCCACTCCTGAAAGGCCGATAGAAGGGATTCCCACTTTCTGTAAAGATGCAACCATTTCTTTATTCATTTTTCCACACATAACCATAGTGTATATGCTGGCAGTTTCTTTATCGGTGAATCGGCTTTTGATTCCGCTTGGTGAGACAACAAATTTCTGATCTTTTCCTAGCTGCCCAGCAATTGCTGTTACTTCTTTGCCTCCACCATGAACTAAGACAATGTTTTTGGAGTCTTTAACAAATTTAATATCATTAAGAATAGTTGAACTAACACCTTCACCTAGTATGCTGCCCCCTACTTTTACTACAATTACCAAAGTTCTCACGCAGGATGCAAGCCAGGATCACGTAAACCTGTTTTCTCATCGAATCCCGAAATTACGTTTAGACATTGTACTGCTGAACCTGCAGCGCCTTTAACTAGATTATCGGTTGCAGACAATAATACCAATCGATTTGCATGTTCATCTATTTCAAAGCCAATGTCACAAAAATTTGATCCAACTAGAATTTTAGGATCAGGATATCGATACAGGCCTTTATAATCTCTTATGAATCTTATGAATGGTTCGTTTTTATAGAATCCTCTCAAAGTTTTCCATACCTCACTTATATTCATATTCTTTTTTGGAAACACGTGTATAGTGCAAAGAATGCCTCTTACAATATTAACAGCATGGGGTGACATTGAGATAGTCACTTTATTATCTGCTAAGATACCTAACTCCTGCTCAATTTCTGCAGTATGTCTATGCCCGACAGGTTTGTAAGGCCTTACAACGCCATATCTTTCTGCATGATGTGTACCAAGAGAAGGTTTAACACCGCCGCCAGATGATCCAATCTTAGAATCTACAACGATTCGGTCTCTATCTATGAGGTTGTTTTTTACGAAAGGTGATAAAGCCAATATAGACGTAACTGCCATACATCCAGGACACGCAACAAGTTGCGCGTTTCTTAAAGAACTACGGTGAAGTTCGGGTACACCATAAACAAATTTTTCTAAAAGCTCTGGATGTGGGTGTTGATACCCGTACCATTTTTCATAATCTTCACAGTTACGTAATCGAAAATCAGCGCTTAAATCAATTATTTTTATTCCACTTTCAACAAACTGTGGAAGAATCTTTACAGATTCTCCGTGAGGAACAGTCGAGATAATGGTGTCACATTGAGAGATTATTTGATCTGGTTGGGGGTCACTAAACTTTAGCTCAGTCGTACCTCTAAGATTAGGATGAACTCTAAACACATATTCACCTGAAAAATTTCTTGATGTGGCACAAACAACATCAACTTTTTCATGTAAGGATAGTATCCTAATCACTTCTCCTCCAACATATCCTGAGGCACCTATAATTCCTACTTTCATTATTCTTTCACTCCAATATTTGATTGATGGTATAATCCACTATTTCTTCAGCTATATCAGTAGTACTGGAGTTTTGCGCTCCCCTAAATTCAACTGTTGAGTTTATTTCATGGATAACCAAACCATCTGAACCTTCCATCGCATCCACCCCTAAAACTCCACCACCAACTGCTTTTGAAGCTTTTAACACCATATCTTCAAGCTCATTGGAAAGTGGACAGGGTTCTGTTGAACCACCTCTTGCAATATTTGTCTTCCAATCATCAGCTTTAGCTATTCTGTAAACAGAAGAAACAACTTTTTCACCGACTACAATACAACGGATATCTCTAGGAGGGCGTTTTACCATTTCTTGTATATAGAAAATACGATTCAGGGCTCCTTCAATTTGACTTTGGAGTTCAATGAAGGCATTTGCTTCTTCTTGATCCCTTAACGCTACAACAAGTCGACCCCAGCTTCCAACAAGAGGCTTTAATACTACGGGGTATCCCATAGATTCAATTGTTGTTAGAGCTGATTCTGGTGTAAATGTCATAACTGTTTTTGGTGTTGGAACACCTGATTTGCATAGTGCCAATGAAGTGTAAAATTTATTTCCACAAATCTCTGCCACTTTTGCAGAATTTATTACTTGTATACCAGCAGATTCTATGTAAGCAGATGCATGCAGTCCTCTAAAGTGACTTATACATCTTTGTAATACAATATCACCAAAATCTTGCTTATTGTTATTATTAGGGAGCTCAAACGCCACATTTTTAGCGTCTAATTCTAGAGTGGAGATATCTTTTGACTGCATTTTATTAATAATTGCTTTTTCTTCCCAGCGTATTTGATCATAAAGCAATGTGACTTTTTTTTTCAATTTAGATTTTATTCTCCCCAGTCTTCGCCGACTTTTTCTGCTTCTTTGAGGATGACCTTACCATCTGTGTTCTTGGTTACTTCAAGATTTAATCCACAGTCTGGACATGTCACTATTTCTCCGGATACAGCATCATTAGGGATAATTATTTGAGCATCACATTCGTTACATTTTGATTCCATTTATGTCCCACCTCCTATTTTTTTCCCAACAGAATAAGAGGCGCGGGATGGTAATCCCCATAGTTCAATAAATCCTTCTGCAGCATTCTGGTTAAAAGTAGATGAGGATGTATATGTAGCTAATTTAGGATCATAAAGGGATGTATTGGATGAACGTCCTACGACGCGTATTCCACCTTTAAACATTTTCAGAGTGACTTGCCCATTAACTAATTTTTGAGTTGATTTGATGAAAGCTTGTAAATTTAGTAGTAAAGGATCAACCCATAATCCTGAATAAACTAACCAAGCCCACTGATTATCCACAATTTCTTTGAAAAAAAGTTGATGGCGTGTAAGAACCATTTTTTCAAGATCTTTGTGTGATTCAATAAAACAGATCCCAGCTGGAGACTCATATACTTCTCTTGATTTTATTCCTACAAGACGATCTTCAATATGGTCGATGATGCCAACACCATGTCCTCCGGCTTTTTTATTAACTATGTTAATTGCGGACACTGGGTCATCAATTGGTTCCTCATCGACAGATATTGGGATTCCATGCTCGAACTCTATTTTAAGGTAACCAGGTTTATCTGGAGTTTTTTCTAATGGGCTAACCCATTCAAACGCATCATCTGGTGGCTCAAAGTCAGGTTGCTCAAGTGGTCCACTTTCTATAGAACGGCCCCATAGGTTTTGATCTAGACTATAGATAGATTTCTTTGGTTCAATTGGGATGTTTTTATCTTTGGCATATTGTATTTCTTCTTCACGGGATAAGTTCCATTCACGAATAGGCGCAATAATTTTCAAATTAGGGTCAATAGCTTTTGAGGTAACATCTATACGAACTTGGTCATTTCCTTTTCCGGTACAACCGTGTGCAATGGCTGTTGCTCCTTCCCAATGTGCAACATCTACTAATTTCTTTGCAATTAATGGTCGAGTTAACGCTGAAATTAGAGGGTACTTTCCTTGATATAACCCGTTTGCCATTATTGATGGATAGATATAATCTTTGACAAATTCCTGCTTTGCGTCTATGCTATAATGTTTAGTGACACCGATTTTCTCTGCTTTTTCAGCTATTTTCTTTAGATTTTCTTGCTGTCCAACATCTACAGTAACTGTAATTACTTCAGCATCATATTTATCTGCTAACCATTTTATAGCAATTGATGTGTCGAGTCCGCCAGAGTAAGCTAGAACTATTTTTTTCATTTGAAGACGATGCTCCCACGGAATAGCAATCTTTTTATATTTTTTGGCTCATGTTGAATCAGATTAAGACATGTCTGACCCTATTCAGGTCAAAATAAGTATAGCTCAAGCAGTAAGAGAAGCAATAGATAGTGATTTATCGATTCAAGACTCGGTTCAAAGAAGTTATGGAAATCTAACAGCTATTGCGCGTCTCCTAAAGAAAACAGTGGAAGAAAAAACTGGAAAGAAAACAAATATTGATAGTTTAGTCACAGCAGTGAAAAGATCTCGTGGCCTTTACAAAGGAATACCTAAAGAAATCATTTCAGTTGTATCTGAAAGTATTGTTAATGTTCGAACACATGTGGCCAAGATTTCAGTTGAAAAAAATAAAAAAGCATTAGAATCAATAGGTAGAACAATAATAGGATACCGCGAAGAGTTTATCCAAGTGTCAGAAAGTGTATCAGCAATTACCCTAGTTTTTGATCAGAGATTACTTAATGAGGTAAAATCGATGTTCAAAGAAGAAGAGTTACTTGAAAATAAGTCAGATTTAGCAGCTATTACTGTTCAAAGCCCATTAGAAATTATTCAAACACCGGGATGTGCAATCACATTTTATAATCAAGTATCTAGAAGAAGAATAAATATTGAAGACACTACAAGTTGCTATACAGACACAATTCTTATTGTAAAGATGATTGACGCGGGGAAAGCATTTCAAGCATTAACAGATTTAATATCAGCCTCGCAAAGAAGGAAAAATTAGTCAACTTTTTTTAAGAAAAATAAGATACATACTAAAGACTTAAGTTTTAACATTGCCATTCTGAGATGAAATATCTGATGCGAGAAATTTTACGAAGAGGACGATTTAAAGTTGGCATGGATAAAGACGCTTTAAACTATACTTCGTCAATAGAAGACGATAGAGAAATTTTTGAAGCAGATATTCTTGTAAACAAAGCTCATATTGCTGGATTGATTAAGACAAAAATACTCTCCTTACAAGATGGTGAAAAGATTCTCCTAGCTATCAAGAAAATAAAAAATATAGGGTTTGATAAAACTGTAAAAGAAGGGAGTTTTGAAGACATACATAATGCGATAGAAACATCAGTAATTCAGCAAATAGGTGAAGAGGTTGGGGGCAAGATTCATACTGCCAAGTCAAGAAATGATGAGGTTGTAACTTGTATTAGAATACGGTTAAGAGAATATGTACTCAACGTTCTAAGCAATTTAACAGATTTACTAGAAATTCTTCTATCAAAAGCTGAAAATGAAGTCAACACTATTGTTCCTGGGTTTACTCACACGCAGGTGGCTCAACCAACAAGTTATGCACATATTTTATTAGCCCATTATAATGTGTTTGAGAGAGATATTGATAGACTTTTAGCGGCCTATGGAAACATAAACCATTCACCATTAGGATCGGGGGCCTTTTCAGGTACCAGTTTCAACATAGATAGAAACCTAACCGCGCGTGTTTTAGGGTTTGATGGATTAGTTGAGAACACTATAGACGCCGTTGGTTCAAGAGATTTCGCGTATGAGACTCTTGCAGCATATAGTTTAATCGCAATTAATGTAAGTAGGATATGTGAAGAAATAATCCTTTGGACTTCAAATAGTTTTGAATTCCTAGAGATTTCAGATTCTTTTTCATCTACAAGTAGCATAATGCCTCAGAAGAAGAATCCAGATGTTGCTGAAATCGCTCGAGCTAAAAGCGGAAAAATAATTGGACTATTAGTAGGATCTTTAACAATTTCAAAGAATCTACCCTTTGCTTATAATAGAGATTACCAAGAAATAACACCGATTCTTTGGGAAGCTTCTAAATTAACTGTGGAAACTTTGATGATTTTGGGTAGAATGGTAGAAACGTTACGAACAAATAAAGAAAAAATGTTTGATTCATTAGAGAAGAGTTATGCAACGGCTACTGAACTTGCAGATATGCTTGTAAAAGAAAAAGGACTTCCATTTAGAACAGCACACTCAATAGTTGGTGCTCTTGTTAGATTTGCTTTGAATAATAATATTAGATTATTAGATATCAATAAAGATCATTTAGAAAATGTAGCAAAAAAAGAATTAGGTATAAAGCTAATAATTTCAGAAAAATTAATTAGAAAATCTCTAGATATAAAATCAGCGCTGAGTAAGCCGACAGATGGAGGCCCAGCCCAGCAATCTATTCAAAACACAATAATAACAAAGAAAGCAATATTAAAAAATATTAAAAAACTAATAAAATCAAAGAATAATAAAATACTAAA
>CAYNJB010000039.1:0-8072 GCA_964397515.1 uncultured Nitrosopumilales archaeon
CCTTTAGGTATTCTAACTAAGGAAATAATTCATAGACCTCGTCCTCTTACTCTTAACTTCGACTCTTTTCCTTCTGGTCATACTTTAATTGTTGCGGCAGGGGTAACTGTATTACTTAGCTTATTCAATAAATCAAATAAGCAAATAGCGATATCTATTGCTTTAGCGATTGAAGCAGCATTAGTGAGCATATCGCGAATCTATGTTGGTGCTCATTATCCGTTGGATGTTCTCGGTGGAGTACTTTTAGGCGTTGGTGTAGCATTATTCTTTGTAGGAAGTAAAAAATACTTTGAGCAATTCTATCATAGTCATATTAATAGATGATCTTTCCTTCTCTAAGATATTTCTACTTAGGTTTTGTTAATAAAACAATCATCTATTTGCATGGAACAAGCAAATATTAGCGGAAGATGACTTATTTGAACACCGTCTACTTAACATGTAATTTTAAGTCTTAATGAATAAACTTTCAGATATATCTCTTACTTTGATTTACGTAATCTTCTGTAGGAATATAATATATACGTTTGAGATCCTAATATCAGATCAGAAATGTTTACCGATTCGTCAGCCATGTGTGCAGCTCCGAGATTTCCTGGGCCATATGATACTGTGGATATACCTTTAGCCTCAAAATATCTCATATCTAGGCCACCGTTACATAATGTAATTGTGGGCTTATATCCAATAATATCTTCTACAGTTGAGGATAATTCTTTTGTGACTGTTGGGTCTCTTACCACTGCTGCTTTCCCATAGTTGATTAAATTCAGCTTCAAACTTTCTTTAGGGATCCCAAGCTTCTTAGTGCATGAAGATATGTTGGATTTCACCTCATTTTTCACAGTTGTAATCTTTTCTTTTGGCAGAATTCGTCTATCTATCGTAAACGAGACAAAATCAGGTACAATGTTTATTTTTGTTCCTCCTTTAACCACTCCGCCTATATTCGTAGTAGGTATGTTCAAACTATCATCGATTTTTGTCTCTGTGTTTTTTTTATTAATCGTGTTTACATTTTTATCGAAAAGGCAGACAGCTAATCTTGAGGCTCTCTCAAAGGCGTTTTCTCCGAGCCAAGGTGTTGCACCATGAGCGGCTTTCCCCTTAACAATGAGTTCAAACCATGCCTGACCCTTATGTGAATCCCAGATGTTTCCGATCCCGCTAGGTTCAGCTACAATACATGTGTCTGCTCTTATCTTTTTTTTATCCAATAAATAACCTGTTCCAGTTAAGCCTCCGATTTCTTCATCCGGGACTGCAGAAAATGATATATTCCCACTTATTTTGCTTTTATTTTCACTTAACACCTTTAAAGCTATAAGGATGCTAACTAGTGGTCCCTTCATATCAGTTGTCCCTCTCCCATATATTTCTCCATTAACAACGATCGGTTTGTAAGGATCAGAAATCTTCCAAGAACCCGAAGCTGGTACAACATCGTAATGACCATTAAAATGAATTCCACGTGAACTGTTTTTCTTAACTAAATATGCTAATAATATCTGCCTTGGTAAGCCATCACTATCAGGCGCTCCTTCTTTTACCAAACTATGAGGAACATCTATAATCTCTGTTTCACATCCGATCTGATTACAAAATCTTTCTAATCTCTTCACCATCTCTTTATAATTTAAACCAGGGGGATTTTCAGTAGGAAGCGAAACAAAATCTTTAACTAAATCAATAATCTGTGACTTCTCTTCAACAACCCGACCTACAATTTTTTTTTCAAATTGATTAATCATACATTCAATAAACATGCCATGATTTAAAAGGCCGATGGTTTTTTTATATCTTAATATTATAGAGAAATCAAAGTTGTCGCCCACTATTTGATGTCTATTTTTGCATCTATCGACTGCCTAACATTATGTCAATAGCTATGGTTTGATCTCCGCGGATAACAGATAATGTAATTGTTTCTCCTGATGAGAAATATTGATTCAGTATTACATTAATATCGTGTCTATACCTAACAATGTAGTTATTTATGGATAATATGACGTCACCTTTTCGTAAATCACTGTTTGCTGCGCTGCTATCTTCAATAATATTAGTAATATACCACCCTGATTCAACAGTCTCTGGAATATCTAAATTCTCTATTTGAATTATGTCGAGAAAAACTCCGTTTATGCCAATAAGTGGATACTGGTATTCGTTTTTCTGGATCAATGTCGGAACCACTCTTTTTATAATATTTGATGGTATAGCAAACCCCAGTCCTTCATATTCAACTTTCGAAAAACCCCATGTGTTTATTCCAGCTACTTTTCCTTCTGAAGAAAGAAGTGGTCCTCCTGAGTTACCCGGATTTATAGCAGCATCAGTCTGGATATAAAATAGAAATGAATATTCAGGGACCGTTCTATTGAGCTGGCTGACTATGCCGGATGTTATGCTCCCAATAAGTCCGCTGGGGCTACCGATGGCAAAAACAGGTTCGCCTATCTTTAGCATGTTTGAATCTGCTAATTCGATGGCCTTAGCGTATTTCGGCAAGTTTGCTTGTAAAACTGCAATATCGCCTAAAGGGTCATTACCTACTAATGAGGCTTTTACTTGTGATCCATCTAGGAAAGTTAAAAGATATGAGTCCCCAGTCTCAACTACATGGCTATTCGTGATAATATATCCGTCTAAGCTATACACAAATCCTGATCCGAAAGCTACAGGAGAATTAGAGCTATCAATAACCGTTACTGATACGACACCTGGCTTTACGTCATCAAAAACTTCAGACGCAAACAAACCTTCAGCTGAATTAGGTAACCCTTTTTCTAAATTAAATATTTTTTGTGTTATCTCATTATTATTATTTTGAAGGTTAATCAATGTCTCTGAAAGAATATTCAAGTCTCTCTTAACTTCTATATTCTCTTGAAGTATTTTGCTAATCTGTTGTTGGGCTACGGAATTGGTTATCTGAGGAATAACAATCGCAAAGGTTAATCCCATGCCTATTCCTACAACCACCCCTATCACCAATAAGGCAATAGATACTTGTGTTCTCATGTCAATCCTGTATTATATTCATCAATATTAAATTTTAGTGTTTCTATTAGATCTAGGTTCAAATTTACAGCATAACTTAAATTACTAATACATTATTGAAAACCGATATTTTTTATTGATGGATGATGTTTATATTAAATTCAATTCAGTGGTTTTATCTGAAAAAGTATCATGTCAATTTCACATTGAGTTTAATCGACTTCTGGCTCAATATTAAGAGAATTTACCAAGAAATTGCTCAAAGTCAATTGCTTCATCGATGGTCCTAGTATGAGATAGTGTAACTTTGTCCCCCATCATTCCCCTAATATATTCTAACCCCAGTTCTACAAATAATCCCGCGATTCGCGTTTTCACTAGATCCTGTTTGTTTGCTTGAACGTCTCGAATAGGTTGTCTAAGTAGGAGTTTTATTAGTGGTTCAATTGTATCGTAGTTAATAACTCGTTTAATCTGGCCTTCATTCGCAGATTCAAGAAACAGTTGAAGATCAAGTAACCCCATCTTGACGTCTTCCCGTCTATCGAACCAAAAATCGTTTTTAGATCTGCCAACTCGTGTAGTCCCGGCTTGTGCAATGATTTTTTTTCTAGTCTTTGGAGTAAAAATGCCTCCGCGTGACTTTGTTGTATATCGCCCATATTTGGCAATAAGAAACTGTGTATTACGTTGATAGTATCCAAATTTAGACGTCAAATATGAATAATCTCGTTTATATTAATACCTTTCTATTACTTGTAACAGTGTAGTTAGCCACTTTTTCACATCCTCGAAATCTGAACATAATAAAAAAATTTGATTTCTTTATTTTGGAAACAGGAAATAAATAATAGAAAGTAATTTCTAATATTTAGTTATATCTTAACATATGTATCTAATCTATGCATTTATTGTTTTTAATAATAATTGGTGCGGGGAGTGGGATTCGAACCCACGAACCCTTCCGCCGATATTGACTACGGGACAGAAGATCTGCGATAAGCCTCCTCAGTATCGCCACAATACATTTTTTGTACCTGCGCCTTTGACCTGGCTTGGCAACCCCCGCAAAGGTTTCTATAGTCAACCCTCTATTTCTTGGTAATAATATCTTTATATGTTAAAGTAATATATTTGAGTAAAGTTGCCAAAATATTAACGTGATTTTTTTTCTGGAAAAAACATCTTTCACTATCTTTCTATGTCACCAAGCAAAGACAGCCGAGCTTATCGGTGGTGGTACTTTCAGCAAATCCTAAGTATAGCAACTGGCTTAGCGACTTTCAACTTTCTAGTTTCAAACAATAACAAGATTTATCCTAGTATTGAACGATTAGGTAAATTGGTTAGGCAAGGTGTTAATAGAGTTTTTTCCGAATCAGGAATTTTATCGGTTACCACCGGGGCCGACTCACTTTTCCTGACACATTTTCCATCATATGAACGAAAGCTTTTGAGAGCTGAAGATCTGCAAGAAAATAATAAAGAACTTCAATTGAAATTCTATCTATCATTGATGACTAAAGACCATTTCTTTTTGCCAGGTCACTTCGGCTCTACTTCATATTCTCATAAAGAATCTGATATTCTTCAATTAATTGAATCTGTAACAGATATTCTAAATGAGTAATCGATAGCAAAATTCTTGAATTATGAGGTAACGTCTTCTAAGTTCTTTATTGCCCTCTCCAAGATCTCCTTATCCGACGATCCTATAAGAAGCAGGCTTGTTTTACTCTTCTTTGATGTAAGAAACTTTTGGCCAAATTCCCAGAAATCACCATTTTTTATTCCATCCATCTTATTGAAGAAATCTATCATAACTTCATCTAAATTTGTGGTTGATTCTTCGTTATCTAATGCAATATTCCAGTAAACTAGATACTTGTCTTTATTGATATATATTGTAGAATTATCTCCAACCCAGTGCGAAGAAGTATCTAACACTCTTTCTAAGGAAATTTCTTGGATTAGTAATGTTCTGAGGAAATACTCTCCAAGGGTGTCTGTATAATATGTATCCCATTCTATTTGAACAGGTCTTGGGGTGTTAATGTCTAAGGGAGTAAATCCTGTGAAATATTTCTCTGGATGAAGAATTTGAGCTGAAGATTTTGGGAGTTGGCGATATGCTTCGGTGACTCCATCCCATCCGTCTCTTAGATATATTTTGTAGATGAAATTTTCACCGTATTCATATGGAAACTGAAAAAGTTTATCCAGAGTCCAACCTGCTTTAGTATTCGAAGGCTTCCTCAAATCTGTTGGACTGCGAATATCTGATTCATTTAGAAGATTGTCATGTATAAACAGGTCAGCTAATAGATCAGCTTCACCTTCAATAAACGCTGTCCATGCTATGTTCCAATCTAAAGAATTGATATTTGGCTTCTTCAAATTTAAGAATTGGAGAATATGTGCATATTCGTGAGCTAAGGTTCTCTTCGCTGGTTCCTCAAATGGGTCAAAATAATCTGTATTCACATATAAAGTGGTTCCACTTGTTGCTGCAAGGATTATCCCTGATTGTTCCACCTTCTTTTGAATTAGAGAGAAATCGTCCGAGACCATCAAAAGAGCTTTATATAACGTTCCTCGGATTTGAACCAGTGGGTCATCATCAACGTTTTCTTCGGTTTTTGTCATAAAAAAATCTGAGTCGACCACCTTAATTTCTACATTCTCTGTTGTGTTAAGTTCTCTGATTATGGAAGCTTTATCTTTTACCGATTTGAAAAGTCTCTCAACCTCTGCCTCAAATGTTGTTTCCTCATTTTGAAATACTTTAAACTCTGCAGATAACAATATTATGGATAATACTATCGCTATAGTTATCGTAGTCACTATAATGATTCTGGTTGATTTTTTTGTACTAAACATATCTCATCTGATGCTTCTTCATATTCTTTTATTAACTGTCCCACCTATTCGGAGTCTGCCTCAACTTACTGTTAGGGCCTAAGCTAACACTTTAACAATAATGAAGTAGTCCGATTGGATGGGGCTAGTTTGATAAAATCTACCGACATCGGAAGTCTACCATTCGAAGGCGACTTTCCACGATTCAATAATAGTGCGAATACTTATGCCCCTGGCAGTGACAATTTCCTCTTTTTCCAAGAAACTGTAGTCCAAAGTTTCATAGACAAGTTGAAAGCTGGCGTCGATGTTCCAACATACCCGCAGTTTAGAGATATGTGTAAAATGCTGCTTGACAATCTTGATGGAATTGTGAAAATCGAGGACGGTTACGCTGTTACCGGTAAACTTAATCCGAAATTCAAAGGTATCCCTGAAGTATCTGCAATAAATGCAAATGAAAAGACAATCTGCGAATCTATTGGCCGAAAATACATGCAACGAGTTTGCATAACCGGGCCATATACTCTTCTATCTCAAATTATTCAACCATCTCTAGATGAGTTGAGTAAATTAACAGACGCTCTTAAAGAAGTGGTACGTGGGTGCATCCACCAAAGTAAACTAAGCAATGTGGAACTTATCGTTATAGAAGAGCCGATCCTAGGAATTGTTGATGATTCGCGACTTGACTACCTCTCCAGATGGCGTGAAGATATTTTAAAATCGTGGGACACTCTTTTTCACATCCCTAAAACGAAGGGCATCAAATGCGGCTTACACCTACATAGCACCACAAACAAGATCTTCTGGGATTCTCAGTATTTAGATATAATCGAAACTGAAGTCGATGACCCTCTGTTCACATCAGACGAAACTTTGACACTTCTAAACAAACATGATAAGTTCCTAAAAGCTAGTATTTGCAAAACAAATGTAAATTTGTTAGTAAAGAACTTAGCCCAAAAAACAGACGAATATGTTAAACTATCTGAAAGTGAACGACTTGGGCAAATATGGATTGACCTAAAAAAAGGCCGGATTGACCCCACAAAAATAATAGAATCACCTGAATTAATGAATCAACGGTTAAGAAATGCCGTGGACCGGTTCGGTGAGGAACGGATAATCTATGCAGGCCCTGAATGCGGACTTAAAGGTATGCCAAACTACAAATCAGCCATCGCTTGCTTAGAAAGATCCTCTAAAGTAGTGACTGATCTTTAGCGTCAATTTACTTATGATCTCTTTGAATAGGAAAAGGCTCTACGAAGGTTTAGAAAATAGGTGTTAATTAAAAAAAAGTCCATAACTGAGTTAACGTTCTCAGTTATAGCTGCCTGTTTTAAAGATTAGCTGAGTTTGAAAGTCGGGTAAATGAGGTACTCTCGAAATTACCAAGCATGTGGATGTCTCCACATCTTTCGCAGACGCTGTCAACTTCTTTGCTGAAAACTCCGTTCATCTCTGTTGGGATTTGGCTCCATTTGTGTAGACCGATTCTACATTTGATACCATTGTGATTTTTGCTGATTACGTTCATCTTTTTTCACTTTTTTGATGTTATCAATACTCAAATCTATAAGATTTATATGTCTATCTGGGCTAAATCTTTTCACCATATCATATAATCATTAATTTTAAATAATTTATCGACAGAATAAATACATTAATTTAGTTTTTTCCACATTAAATTATATAAAAATTACAACATTTTTTATTATAGGCCTCGGACAAATATATTTGCATCGATGTAAAGCATAGTAGCTTACCAAATGTGTTTCATTTTATGTGTCTAATTCTTAATTACACACAAAATCATTGTATTAATCTTGATATAAAATAATTATTAGAAGAATGAGTAAATTATCTTATCTAAACCTGGTTCACATTTTCTTTAAATTAGTATTAAGGCCATTATGTTCGCCAAAGAAAGAATTAATCCTGTAAGTATGGCGGTGAAGATTGTTGAAGCCATTCCTGGGATAAGTTTTGTGTTTTCATCGTAATTTCCCTCAAGTATCTTATAAGATTTCCTTGCTAAAGGGATAGTTGCAAGTCCGATGATGCTAAATATTGGCATTATCTGAAGAACTACTCCAGCTATGATAAGCACATATGCTAACGCGAAAATATATTTGAGTTTTTTCGAAGCGCTCTTTTTACCCATCCTTGCAACAAGATGTAATCTCCCCATCTTCTTATCTGAG
>CAYNJB010000040.1:0-8065 GCA_964397515.1 uncultured Nitrosopumilales archaeon
GAGCTTGTGATTCACCGGCGAAAGCGTTGCTAAGGAACTCTGCAGTTAACTTTTTCATAAAGTATTATTAGAGGTTTTGGCGAACTTAAACTTTTCTAATCGTCTTGTTGCCACTAATAGAATAGGAGTTAAAATCAATAAAATTAAATATTGATAAGTGATTTCAGGTCTGGAACTATAAAATCTGGGAGATGATCTTCTTTAATATCGTTTATGAGAGCCTTTTGTTTGGATGTTGGGATCCATATTGTTGTTAAACCCAGCAAACTCGCGCCATAGATATCATCATACGGGTTATCACCAACCATGACCGCTTCCTTTGCGGTTACACCTAGACGGTTGATAGCGGTTTTGAATATTTGTGGGTGGGGTTTTCTTATTCTTTCTTCGTGTGATATCAATTTAATGTTGAAGTATTGATCTAAATTATTTCTCCTCAAAATTGAGTGAACAAACGGCGCATGCGTGAAATTTGTGATTAACCCAACTTTATATTTTGTTGACGCAATATTCAGGACATCTTTAGCTCCGTTTATTAGATGAATTCTATTTTCAAACGGTTTGAATTGTCCTTCCACAATTTTCAAGATTAGAGAATGTTCCGGATCAAATACATGTCCAAGGGATGAAAGTGTCTCGGAGATCCACACATTATTTCCAAACTCTTTATGAGAGCTATATCTGAGTTGTCGATATTTGTTATGTACATATTCATATGTTTTTTTGAGTTCAGGGAAATCAACTTTCAACCCTCCTTGGGTTATGCTTTCAAAAAGACTCTTAACAAACATGGAATGTGATAAGACTTCAAGATCCACAAGAGTTTCAAAAAGATCAAAAAAAACAGCTTTAATATTCAAATCAGCCAACATGTGGATATTTGACTCAGTTTTGCCACTAGTCGTCAATTTCTTCACCGCCCTGAAATATTCTAGATAATGCAGCTGTCAGATTAATCATACCATCTAAGGTAACTGATGATATGGGGATAGGAAATGATCCTACGCCGGATTTCACCAGATTTTGAAGAAGATTACGTGATAGAATGTATTGAGTTCCAGGCGAAGTGGAGTAAATAGCGTCTTCAAGGACCGCGGTTTTAGATGACCAAGCCATTATTTTCTTATGAGCGTCCTTAAGAATATCCTTCTTAGTTAACACAGCGATTTGCGGCAAATCTAATTGCAGTTGAATAGAGGCTGCGAGAAGACTTACAGAAACAAAGTTGGTAGGTGAAGAAACAAGTGAAGGATCAAATAAGTAAATAGAAGATTTGCCATCCATTCTTAAATTCTTAGTAATAAATTGTCCACTTTCCCTAAATGCGAAGAGTTCAATTTGGCCAGGTGTATCGAATATTGCATAGGTTGGATTCATTTCATCGACTTCTGATTGGATTTCCTCAAGTTTTGTTGCTAAGAGATCAGACGCCAATATTAATGCACCGTTCGGCCCAAGCTGATATTGATCCATCAAATTATCAAGTTGAATATAATTACGAATATCTACATCCGGCGTATAAGGTAACCTGATTACACCTGGGTCAAGATTCACGATTATACTACTTGCCCCTTTTTGTTGGTACCACGAACCAAGAGCTGAAGATAAAAGAGATTTACCGCTACCCGCTGTCCCTATTACAAAGATTGCAAACATTTGATATCCCGATTTATTGATGTATGGTAATTATAACGTTATAAAAGCTGTTGCTGTAGTACCAAATAAAGGATTGATATCTAGTTGGGTATGAAGAAGGACGTGAAAATAGAGATACTCTCGATTGGAAACGAGATTTTAATGGGGATCACTGCGAACACTAATGCATCTTGGATTTCTTTAGAAATCAATAAACTAGGAGGAACAGTAGATAGACATACAGTAATAGGCGACAACATAAACGGTATAGCAAAAGTTGTTGAGGATATAATTAGCAGGAAAGCCCAAATTGTAATTGTGACAGGAGGACTTGGACCCACATATGATGATGTAACACTTGAAGGAATAGCTAGAGCATTACATACAGAGTTAAAACTTAACAAGGAAGCATTAGATCAAGTCAAAAAAAAATATGAGGAACATCAAAAAGACAGAATAAAAGATATTAAATTAACACCGGCAAGAATTAAGATGGCAATTTTACCTATTGGGAGCGTACCAATAGATAATCCCGTCGGCACAGCACCTGCAGTTCTTAACCATAAAGAAAACACTTTGATTTTTTGTCTCCCAGGTGTACCTCAAGAGATGAAAGAGATATTTGCAGGTAGCATTGCTCCAAGAATTAAAAAGATAATTACAGATCAATATGTTGCTGAAGAAAAAATTGAGGTCTTGGGAATAGGCGAATCATTATTAGCGCCCGTATTAGATAAAATTCTTGCGAATCATTACAATGTATATGTAAAAAGTCACCCTCGGGAGTCAGAGTTCAACAAGCCAAGATTAGGAATCCATGTCCAAGTCCGGCGAGATGACTTTAACCAGGCAAATACAATAGTTGAGAACGTTATTACGGACATTACCTTAGAGGTAGTGAAGATAGGTGGGAAAGTTATTGAGTAATATCTCAGAAACAAGAAATTTCAGATTTTATCCAACTAGACCATTAGCAGCTTCAGGAGCGGTGATCATAGATAAAAATAAAGTTCTACTTGTTAAAAGAAGATTTGATCCAGGAAGCCAAAGATGGTCTATACCAGGGGGGCTTGTAGAACTGGGTGAAAGCGTTAAGGAAGCAGCAAAAAGAGAAGTCGAGGAAGAAGTTGGATTAAAGATAAAGATAATAAAATTGATAGATGTAATAGATAATATAACAAGGGATAGAAAAAAAGGAGTGAAATTTCATTATGTTTTAACGGATTATTTAGCAAAGCCAATAAGTGGAAAACTAAAAGGAAATAGGGAGATACTGGACTTAGGGTGGTTTTCTAAGTCGGAAATATCAAATTTGGTGCTAACGCGCACATCAAAACATTTACTTAAAAAGATTGGATTCATAGATAAGAGGGAAAAAACAAGTAATAGAACTAGTAAAGAATAATCAAAGGAGACTGCTTAAGATGAATATTGATGATAGAAAAAAACTAGTAAAGAAATTAAGTGGAGCCAAAGTAGATAAAAAAGTCACAGTTCTTCCGGATTTTTTTCTCGATAATATTACAGAATTTTCCGGAGACAGCCTTGAATTGACAAAGAAGATAAATGAGGTTGTATCAAGAGGAGGCGGAAACATTCCATATGTTCCCCAGACATTTAATATAGGCGGAAACGCAGCGATCTTTGCGCAGACACTTTCACTTCTAAAATGCAAATCTCACCTAATAGTTAGGACTAGCCCATTTGGATTTAATTGTTTAAATTATTTCTTAAAAGATACTTTAGTAGATATCAATCATGTGAAACAGGATTCAAAACTATCAACATCACTAATTCTGGAGGTTGAAAGAGATGACAATAAAGCAAATATTATGATAGGGGATGCAGGAGGATTGACAGATTTTGATTATGACAAACTAAGTTTGGAAGACCTCGACTTGATCAGAAGCAGTGACTACACCTGTGTTTTTAATTGGGCGCAGAACTCAAATGGAACATCTTTGACATCACAAGTGTTTAACACAGCAAAAGAGGGACCCGGAAAAACATATTTAGACACAGGTGACCCATCTTGGAAGATCAACGAGCTTCCAAGTTTATTAAAACAAACATCAGATAAAGGAAACTTAGATTTTTTCAGTTTAAATGAGAACGAGATTAAACAAGTATGCAAAGTTCTAAAAGTAAAAGAACATAATAGTTACATCAAGATGGCGGAAAAACTGTCAAAATTAATAGACGGAGAAATATTGGTACATACGCCTCAATTAACCGTTTGCGGCAAAGATGGGGAAATATTTGTTGAACCAACTTTTAATCTAAAACCAGTTAGAGTAACAGGAGCAGGCGATAGTTGGAACGCTGGTTATCTATTTGGACATGCATGTGGATTAAACATTAATGAAAGACTAGTTTTTGCAAATAGTGTAGCAGGATCACATGTTTTGAATCAATATCCAATGGAACGCTCGCTCACAGATATTTTAAATATGTTAATTCACCATAAACAAAGAACACAGTTTAAACCATATGGATGACTAAACTTTTTTATTTATTTAATAAAAGTATGCAGGATTAATAATTCAAAGGTTTTATTTTTTGAACGAAGGAATTGTTTTAGCGGGTGGCCGCAGTAAACGGATGGGAAAACCTAAAGCATTCTTAGATTTTGATGGGACACCATTGCTAAGACGTATTGTGGATAGAATAAAATGTTCTGTTAGCAAAACATACGTAGTGATAAGCTCAGATGAGAGTGAAAAAGACTATCAAGAAATATTACCGGATGATGTTTTAATAATCCATGACCTGTTCAAAGGCCAAGCGCCTCTAATAGGGATATATAGCGGGTTAAAAGCGGTCACCTCTAAAAACGCGTTTATAACATCATGCGACACCCCTTTTGTTAATTCCAAAGTTGTAGATCTGTTGTTTGATGAAATTAGAGGATTTGATATAGCAATCCCAAAGTGGCCCAATGGTCTACTTGAACCATTGCATGCAGTTTATTCTGTAAGAAAAACAGTGAACGCTACAATACAAGCGTTGGAAAATAATAGGCTCAAAAATTTAAGTATACTAGATGGTCTTGATAAAATAAACTATGTTCCGGTAAATAGACTAAAAAAGTTCGATGAAGAACTTCACACTTTTTTTAACATAAACACAAATTTGGATTACAGTTTAGCAAAAGAAATCAGTCTAAAGAAATATAAAGATCTTTAAAATAGAGGAAAAAAATAATCAGATCTAAATTGCAACACCTAAAAAAACGAATGTTAATTTGTATTATATCGGTGAGAATATGAGGAAAATAACAGCCGATCAAATGAAGAAAATTGAAGACAAATGCGAAAGCATTGGGATATCTAAGCTTCTACTTATGGAAAACGCCGGAAGAGGACTAGCAGAGATTATCGTTGAAAAGTTCAACACGTTTTTGAATTCAGATGTTCTTATTCTAGCAGGGCTTGGAAATAACGGTGGCGACGGATTTGTTGCGGCTCGCCATTTAGCTGCATATGGAGTCAAATCCATAGTTGTATTAATAGGGAAAGAATCAGAAATAAAATCGGAGATAGCAAAAAGTAATTGGAAGATACTTTCGAATTTAAAACACTCAATTAAGATATTCGAGGTACCGAATATTAGTGATATACCAAAGTTTGAGAGTTATTTTAATAGTTGCGGCGTAATAGTTGACGCAATATTCGGGACAGGTATTAGGGGAGAGATTAGAGACTCTTACGCAGCAATTATAGAACTTGCAAATAGAGCTGAAGCCCCAATAATTGCCGTTGATGTCCCATCCGGGCTTGATCCGTCAACGGGTGCATTAAATGGAAAAGTAATAAACGCCGATATCACAGTATCATTCCACATGAAAAAAACTGGATTGATTGGAAAGGAAAGATTGACAGGACATGTTATAGTATTACCTCTAGGTATACCTAAAGACATTGACATGCTATTAAAAAAGCAGATGTAAAAAAGATGCTATTTTTTCAGATACCTGTCGGAGATATGAGTAACTTTGCTTACCTTATCGGAGATGAAAATAGTCATGAAGCAGTAATAGTTGACCCAGCTTGGGAGATAGATAAAATTTTGAAGATTACAGAAGAGAATAAAATGAAAATAAAGTATATTTTAAACACTCACAGTCATTATGATCATTGCAAAGAAAATGAAAGATTAGCAAAACTTACCAATGCCAAGATCTTATTAAATGAAGAAGCAAAGATTGAAAGAGATGGGGTAATTGAAGACGGAGAAACCCTGGTTTTAGGTGAAACAAAAATAAAGGTAATTTACACATCGGGTCATTCTAAGGATGGTACATGTTTCCTGGTAGAAGGAAAACTATTAACAGGTGACACACTATTTGTTGGAGAATGCGGTAGAGTCGATTTAGAGGGAAGCAGTTCAAGGGAGCTATATAATAGCCTCTTTGGCATAATTTTGAGGTTTGAAGATAACATTGAGGTATACCCTGGACATGATTATGGAAAGTCCCCATACTCAACAATAGGGGTGGAACGTAAGACAAACTACGTTTTAAAGCCTAGAACAATTCAAGAATTTGTCAAATTCATGAATGAACCATAAGAACACAAGTAAATAATTTATTTGGGATTATGGGGTTAAACGGCTTTCAACTTTAACCCAGTCAACGTTTTTGAGAAATGTATTTATGTAATCAGGTTTTTTTAGCCCATCAATCATAAAAGCGTGTTCAAATAGATCCATTATCAGAAGCGGAGAACATCCTGCAAGGTGTCCAACATCATGTTCGTTGATCCAAGTGTTGAAGAGTTTATTTGACAAAGGATCCAAATAAAGGGCAACCCAGCCGATTCCCCTTAAACCTGCGGTAGCTTTAAATTCCGTTTCCCAAGATTCATAACTACCAAACGCTTCAACAATTTTCTTATTTAATTTAGTTTCAGGATTAGCTGGAGACCCGCCTTTTGTGAGATTATCAAAGTAAAGTTCATGGAGACGCATCCCATTCCATTCCCAACCAAAACGCCGCTTAAGCTCTGAATATTCAGGTGACGAAGCTTTCCCTTCTTTTAACATAAGATTTAATTTTTCAGAAAGTTTGTTTGTATTTGTGACATATCCTTGATATAAAGTAAAATGGTTTTTTAGAAGGTGGTCACTTAATCCTTCGATCCCTAAAAGATGATCATAATTTTTAAGCTGATATGACATATATAATATAAGAGTATACTTACTTAAATTCTTTCAGTTATTATTTCCAATGATACATCCTTGAAGTGAAATGTCACGCATGGTAATTAACCCGGGTTCAGATTGGGCAACTTTGAAGATATTATTGACAATCATGGCGGCAGTTCCTAGATCTCCGTTAATGCATGGCGATATCGTTTGTTGAACAGGTGGAATTCCGTTGATGATTATACGGTCAAATTCTTCTTTAACCCCTAAACTTGCTTTAAAATCCAGATTTATAACTTCAGTATTCCCAATATACCCGATTGCTTCTTGCTGTAAACCTGCGACCTGTGCCGGATTTACCTTAACATATTTACTTGAATAATATTCTTGGGCGATAATAGGTGTGGGTATGCCTTCACGAATGTCGCTGAGTTTCCAGCCAAGTGATTTAGATATCATTGCAATAGACTCAGTTAAACCAACATGACCTGAAATACTTTTTTCAGATATCTTTCTCTTAAATTCAGCGGTGTTTAATCCAGCGCCGATCTTTTTTTGGAATTGTGATCGCCTCTTTCCAGCGTCCATCTGCCGAATTATTTTCACTTTGTTAACGGTTTGACATACAGTCATTAAGGAAATAGGTAATGCATCCATTAAAAAACCAGGATTTATGCCAGTGCCAAGAACTGTACTTTGATGTTCTTTAGCTAAGAAGTTAAGCTTGGCAGATAGATCAGGATATTTCCAAAATGGATAGACCAATTCCTCGCAAGTTGATATAACATCTGCCCCATTTTTAATACATATATTTAGCTGAGGCAATATATCTAATAAAAATGATGATGTGGAATGCAACACTATATCAGGCTTATTTAGCGATATCACATTATTAGGGTCGTCAGATACTCTAATCCCTAGTTTTTCAGATCCTAAAAGGTCACCAAGATCTTTTCCGACATTTACAAGATCTATTACGCCCACAATATCAAAACATTTTTTCTCTAACGCAAGTTTTAATATTTCGCAGCCAATAGATCCTACGCCGTATTGAACTACTTTTAATCTACTTTGCATATGATTTTTTCTTAATAATAAAAGAATAACCTATAATTAAACATATAACTCCAAAAACAGGATTATTGGATCTCTCTAGGCGGTTGAGTAGGAACCAACTTAAAGCCAGTCCCTTTTCGCCTTTTTTATCTACGGGGATACCCGTATCAGAAAATAAGTTGTTGTGTCTATATCCATCGTTGCAGCTGTGCGAGAATAAATGGTGATT
>CAYNJB010000041.1:0-7926 GCA_964397515.1 uncultured Nitrosopumilales archaeon
ATTAAAACAATTATCTAATTCTAGCAGATATGCTGCAAAGATGAATAACTCTAGAGAAATAAAGTATAAAAAAACTCGGATTTAGTATTAAAATGAAGTTGACAGCCTGTTGTTTATTTTTGGATAAAAAAATTATTAATAAGAAGAAGAGTGTTTTCGAATACCTAATAAACCAATAATAATTGTTAACCCAAAAACTATTAGAAAGAGATACATTTTATATAGAAATACAATAGGTGTGAAGATAAGAAGGGAAATGCCGATCCCTTCAAGAATACCAGTGATGTATCTCAAAGAGTTTGTACTTTTCCTCATTCGCCAAGATTGGGTAACCCAATCTATTATCGCGGGGATAGCTAATATGACGGAGGCACCTATCTGGAAGAAAATAGGCATATTAAGAATATTAAGTAGATTAATGGTGATATTTAATATTGAGAATAATACTACGCCTATAATTAGGCCAGAGCATCTAGAGCAGAATCTAAAACTGTAATTTCCAACTTTTAATGTAAACCAATGTCTATGTGCAAATAATGATCGCCAATCATTACGCATTAAGTATCATCTTGTTTCTGACCACAATATGGGCAGTGGGTGAATTCGTTGAGCAACCCACGTTCACAAGATGAACATACTTTCATTCCTTGTTCATGCAGTGGTAGATGTGCCTTTAATGTCTCTATGCGTGACTTTGATTGTGGGCTAAATGATATGGATAATGAGGTTCCACCTCGATCAGCTTGGGTGAGTTCAAAAGTAACTTGGCCCTCTACTCTGCTTTCTAATTTAAGAAGCCGCGGGTCTATTTCTTGCATTGTTTGAAAAGCGGAAGACCGAGGTTTTGCTCCGAAAAGGCCTCCTAGACCAAGACCAGTTGGGGCGGCTGGTTTGTCCGGTTCTTTTTCTATGGTCCAATCTTCTGTAAGATTGATTATTTCTTTGTATGTTTCCTCGATTGGCGTTTTAACAAAGGATACATCTGTTTCGAGTGGTCCGCTGGCTCGTCCACCTTGGCCTCGTTTTTGAAGCATTGGCATTAAAGCGCAACAAATCAATATTGGTATGAAGGTTAACAGACTTTCGAATCCTAATTGAAGAGGTAAAATCAATAACTAAGCACCAACCCTACTTTGTATTGACCAAGATAAACTTTAAGAAATAATAAGTTGTTGGAGGAAATTTTCAACCGCATTTTAACATCAAATCTATTAAGAACTTGTAAATAGGCTTTTCTAAATAAGAAAGAGAGAATAAGACGATATAATTATATGACGATAAAACTGATACCAATATGACAACTTTAGTTTCCTATTAAAAGCCCGAAGATAATTTTGGTTACCACTAGGGAAACATTTTACTTTGAGGAAGACATGATAGGGACCATAAGATTGGCCATTACAGATTAAAGATAGGCAAATAAGGTAATAACCGAGATCAATAGGTTATTGTGGACCTACGTAAATAATGATAAGATGAAGTTATTTACTAGACAGAAACACCGAAGACGAACACTTGAGACAAGTAGCCATTACCAGGAGATGTAATAAATCCTGAGAAGCCGTTCAAAGGACTGCCGACTAGCTGACCTCTAAAACCATCACCCGCGAATTGGAGCATCCATTTCCCTTGCTGAACAGCAAATACTCCAAAGATATCACCAGATCCTTCAACATCTTGGTCAGGCCTTGAACCACCCCAAAAATAATAGTTTATTGTTGCACTAAAGGTTCCTCTGGAGTATGTTCCTTCGATAGGTGTGATTGACCCAATATAAAACTCGCCTTGATAACTACTCTCTTTGCCCTGTGATGGAATTACTTCACCGTAAATAGAGAACGATTCGAAATCAGCAGCTAATGAAACTGGAAAAAGAAGTGAAACAACGATTAATATTCCAGCTAACCGCATACCAGTTGAACTTAAAAAACCTAATCCTATATTCATAATCGATTATCCTAGTTTATAGAATTCTAAAGAGCGTACTTTGAAGGAGCTTTACTCTTCTTTGACAACCCAACTATCTTTAATCATAAACCTAAATATAAAGGTATCTGCACTTAAGTAAGAGTGGGCCCGGAGGGATTTGAACCCTCGACTGACCGGTTATGAGCCGGTCACTCTTAGCCTATAAGTGGTCTGCCAAACTGAGTTACGGGCCCCTTCTGGGTATGGCGTAACTAGCGACATACTTTCCAGTGAGCTCCCACAGGAGTTTATTTCAGAGCTTTATTAATTTGTTTTCTTGCTATGTTAACTGTTATAGTGTGGATATGTTAAAAGTATTATATGATGAGATCTAGGTTCATGCGACTAAAATTTCTTAGTTAGAATGACAATTGGCATTAGTTGAACAAGAATAGAGGGATTAATTGGGTTTACATCTAGTATTCAGGTCTTGACAAGACTCAAAATTGGCGTCATATATTGGATTTTCAATAGACATAAAGGACTAAAAATATTTGAGTTTTACAAATTGTATCTTAACAAAAATAAGTATGATTATCCTACTGTGAAGGTCCAAGTGACTTTAGGAGCTACGGAGATTGGGGTTGCTAGGCTTGTGAAGACGAAGACTTCTACGGTGTAAGTTCCGGCTGTTTGCGGGGTGAAGTTAACGAGTGTTTTTAGAGATGCGCCTGCTGCGACTGTGACTTGTGTCTTAGTGATACTGCCATGGCTAACTACCGCACCGTCTGGACCTTTAACCTGCATTATGAGCCATCTTGTGTGAGCTGTTATGTCGTTGTTAGTTACTTGAGCTTGCAGGAAGACCTCTTCACCTACTGTGGTTGAAGCAACTGTGTTTCCAGAGCTGTTTGTCAGTTTGTTCTCTGTGACTTGGTTCTCATTGACTGTGCCACGTACTGGTGGAACTTCTGTTACTGAGATAGACGCCGTGGATGAAGTTGCAGAATTACCTGCGGAGTCAGTTGCATTGATGTAGTAACTTACTGTTCCGGCCGCGGCTTGTGCTGGGATTGTACCTGAATATGTTGAACCCGATGCGGTCATTACTACTGATGTGAATGCTGAGTCTCCAACACCCAGGTAGAAAAGTGTGGAGGCGGTTATGAATGAGCCGCTTGTTTGTGTAACAGGTACTGAGACCGTTATAGTTTGGTTGATGCGGGTTGGATTTGGCAAGATTGTTGCCTCTCCGATTGTTGGTGGAAGTGGAGGCGGAGAAACTGTGAGTTCAAAAAAAGCATTATGGTCCTTACCGCCTCCAGCCCCGAAGATAATTAACTCATAAACGCCGAAAGGTGCATTTGGATACATGTCAATCTGCAAAACAGAAAAAAATGTTGGATTATCAGAAGACTTACTAAACGTTCCAACCCCCACATCACTAGGCAAACCGGCTAGTGATAGATCCACATTTTGAGCTGAACCACTAATCAAATATACAATAACTGTAATAGCGTCAACTGCCTGTCCTCGTATAACAGAATCACTTTGAGGGGAGACCGACAAGGCAAAATTAAAAGTTGTGAGTATTCTAGATATTCCGACTGTATCCGTGAAACCGGCTGTCATTGCAACGGGGGCAGTATCTGTCAAGGTGAAATAATCAGTCTTTGAGACCTGTCTAAGACTAATAGTTGAACCCGAAATAATTTCGAAAGTTGTGTTTCCATCAAGGCCAGTCGTCTTAGTCTTAGTAGTTGAACCGTCTGTGAAGGACCCGGATGATAGGTCAACCTGTACAGCAGCACCTTCCAAAACAGAACTAGTATCTGAATCAATTATGTTGATAGTGAAAATTGGTGAAGATGTTGGGACAACAACATACTTCAGATCAAGATTTGAATAATCACGATATCTAATGTGATGGTGACCGCCAGAATTTGAAGCTATAGAAGTAAAGTAGTTTACATCATCCGATGAGCCCACAGTCTCTTCACTCCATGCGGGAGCAAATGATAGTTGAGCTATTATCAAGGTGAAAAGAGTAATAATTGAGATAATGAGATAACTAGATCTGTTTACCATATACCCTTCAAACTAGATTAAATTGGCCAATCTTTCTTATAAATATGATGCAGATTGCGAGATATAATGTTCTTCGTGCAATTTAATAATCAAACATGATACAATGTGAATAAGTTAATACCGAAGCTTTTTTCTATCGACAGATACTTATTCACAGTCTTCATAGATAAATACGATTATGTCATACTTCCAACTCGGCTAAGCTGAGTTACAGAACCAAATCAAGTTCCTTTTAGACTAGAAAACTATCAATACACGACGAGTTATTTACATAAACCATAAGGCGAGCTTTATCCAACAGATTTAGACCACAATGCAAAAATAAGGTGCATTATGGTCTACAATCGGCGCTCCGGTGGTGTAGCCCGGTCAAGCATAGCGGCCTTACTCTCACTCATAGAAGATGGGAGGGCCAATCGAGTCGCTGATCGCGGGTTCAAATCCCGCCCGGAGCACCAAAATTGCATATTACATTAGATGACAACTGTTATCACCTAGTCAGATCCCTTTAATTTACCGTATAAAATCGCGATTTTTGCCGTTTCTTCTAGTAAGTCAGCGTTATTGAAAGCATCTTCTAAATCTCTTCCGACAATAACAGCACCATGACATTTCAAGAGAACAGCTTTTAACAAAGGATCATTAAACAGTTCTCTGCATTTCTCACTCAAATATTGTGGTGAATAACTGTCCACGTTTAGAAAAACGTTTTTTTTCAGTATTTCTTTAGCTTGGATTGTAAGCAAAGGGATGGGCCGGCCAATAATAGAGAATGCGGTGGCATATGGAGAATGAGTGTGGATTATGGCGCCAACATCGTTTCTTTTACTATATATTCCAAGATGGATAAGTAGATCGTTGGATGGTACATCTTTGCCCTGCAAAATTCTTCCTTTTGTATTTACCAGTAATATATCATTCTCATCTAGATTTCGGAAGGTTGCACCGCTTCGCTTAATAAGTATCTCACCATCCAAAATGGATTTTACACTTATGTTTCCGCCGCGTCCAGAGACTAAACCACGATGATAGATATTTTTTGAAATAGAGATAAAGGTCTTCTTTAGATTATCAACACCCATAGCTTTAGTCACCATTAAGTGGATTAAAAGTTATTTATTTTATATTATTTTAGCGCATCTGAAGATTGCTTATTGCTTGGCGTTACAAAGCATATAGATAAATTTGAAATATAATATTAGAGATATAAAAATAAGTGAAAAAAAGAAGAATTAAAAGATTTAATTGAAAATTTTAAAAAGCCCGATAATTATACTATAGCATATAATGAGGAGTGCAAACGGTGCATAGTAAAAACATCGAGATCGTTAACAAACTTATCCAAAAGACATCAAGGTATTCAGAATTAGTTGAAGAAGCGCTAATCAAGGAGTTAAGACCATATTCAAATTCAAAATTTTACCAACCATTACGATACTCTCTTGATGGAGGTAAACGAATTCGTCCAATGATGCTTTTACTAGCCACTGATGCAGTAAGAGGAGATATGATGAAATCGATGTCCGCGGCTGTGGCAATTGAACTTTTACATACAGAGTCAATAATTCATGACGATATAATAGATGAGGAGTCATCTAGGCGGGAAAAATCAGCATTCCATATTGAGTACGGAATCAGCACTTCACTTCTTTCAGCAGACTACGTTTTTGGAATTATCTTAGACTTAGCATCTGGAAGTTCAAATGGCAAAATTACTAAGGAATTGTCTACAATAGCCTTAAGAATGTGTGAAGGAGAGTTTACTGAAATTAAGATAAACTCTGAACATCCATCTATCACTTGGGAAGAATACATTGAAATAATTTCGAAGAAGACAGCTGCGTTATTTCAAGGAGCAACAAAGATTGGCGCTATAGCAGGGGGAGGAAGTGAGGGAGAGGTTAAAACATTAGCAGAATACGGACTTTACATAGGAATAGCTTACCAGATCCAGGATGATATAATAGACTGGTCAAATGATCAGAAAATCGTCAGAGCATTAGTTGTAGATGGAGAAAGTACCCGAAACCACCTGAGTAAAATGGCGTTCATGTATTCATCAATGGCTAAGAAATGTTTAGAAAGACTACCAGATTCACAGGCAAAATATATGTTAATTGAGTTAGCTGAATTCACAGTACTTCGCACAAATTAAAATTAACTTTTTTTTAAATAGCAGATACGGTCATCTTAGCTAATTCGTATATAGGATTAGGATATATTCCGAGAATAAGTATTACCAACGTAGCGATGATAAGTATTGTAGCTATTGCTCGAGGCTCCTTAATCCGGGTTAACATACTTTTATCCTCGGGTTCATCTAGATACATTCGTTTTATCACCCAAGCATAATAACCCATCGAGAACGCACTGTTAAGAACACCTGCGATTGCAAGCCAAATCATTTCACCTTGAATAGCAGCGGTGAACAGAATTAGTTTGCTCCAGAAACCGTTCAAAGGAGGCATCCCAGCTAAAGCCAGCAGGGCGACAGTCAACGCAACAGATGTTATGGGCATTCGTTTCCAAAGGCCAGCATAACCTTCAACATTAGTCTGTGAAGTCTTTTTATCCACTGCGGCTACAGCTAAGAAAGCTGATGATTGCATAATAGCATGGTTAAAGACGTGAAATAGTACACCTATTAGAGCAAGCGACCTAACTGGCCCAGTAGCAACGGCAAGACCAATCAGAATATAGCCGGCTTGGGCTATACTTGAGTAAGCTAATAGTCGCTTAATGTTTTTCTGTGTTAATGCTGCCACGTTTCCAAGCGTCATTGTAGCTAAGGCGAGCACTGCAAAAGCAGTCGTCCAGTTTACGCTGAAAAACGGCAGAGCTATAATGAAGATCCTTATAACAACTACAAAGCCCGCCTTCTTTGTCCCAGCTGAGAGAAGGGCGCCTATGGTTGTAGGTGCGCCTTGATACACATCAGGTACCCACATATGGAAGGGTACTATGGACAGTTTTAACCCGAATCCAGCTATGAAAAGAGCTAAAGCAAGCATCGCCAGGGGGTCACCGAAAGCAGATGTGTTAACGAACATACTTGTTATAGATACTAAACTTGTTGAACCTGTTAAGCCAAATATTAAAGAAACGGCATATAACAATATTCCAGTGGAAAATGCGCCTAAGATGAAGTATTTTACAGCAGCTTCATTTGACTGAACACTGTTTTTTCTGAAACCTGCGAGAACATATGTAGGCAGACCCATTAATTCCCACGCAACAATGATCATAATTAGATCAACTGAATACGCCAAAAGCACCATACCCAGAGTTGAAAAAATGATTAGACCATAGTATATAGCTGGATTTGGATCATCACGTATATAATCTCGAGATGACACCACAACAAATAGAGAAACTAATACAACTGTCAACGCGAAGAAGGATGCTAGCAAATCGTTATGGAATAGCGAAGAAGATGTGGTAAGGTCTGTAAACGGCGTTAACCCAAATATAATAATCCCTAAAACAGCGAGTAAGATAATGGTTGTTAGGAGAAACGGTGTGTCACGTTGGAAAACTTTAGATTTGCTAATAGCAAGTAAGGATACAAGAAGTCCACTGATACCCATTATTGCTATCACTATGATTGGAGTGTCCATCTTAGGCACCCCCTACAGCTTTGAAGAGAACATTTGAGATTGGGTCTACAACACTAAGCAGAAGATTGGGGAACAGTATCAAAATGATAAGAGGGATCAGGTACATTATCAGTATTATTGTTGAGAATGGTTTCAGATCATGTCTTTTAACGCCTTCAGGGGCAGGTGTCATAATCGTGCGCTTTAGCATCCATAGGAAGTAGCTTACAGTGATAACAGGTATTATTACAGTAACAGCATACCAAATATTTGCAGATATAGCCCCGAGGAAGACCATGTACTCGCTGAGGAAGGGGCGGTAAATTGGGACACC
>CAYNJB010000042.1:0-7856 GCA_964397515.1 uncultured Nitrosopumilales archaeon
GATACCTAAGGCAATTCTTGTGTCAGCAGGCTACGATGGGGAAAAGAAAAAGGCGGTAATAAAATTCTATGACCCTGAGACGCAGAAGATTATGATTTGGCAAGACTCAGGAGACCATAAACCTTATTGTTACTCTAAGAGCTCGTTGGAAGATGTCCAAAGGGAATTAGATGGTCGAGAAGACATAATTAATATTGTAGAGGAGGAAAAAACCAGTCTTTTAGATGACTCACAGATCAAAGTAACCAAGATAATAGCGAAAGACCCATTAGCCATAGGGGGAGCCCAAGGTAAACCGGGCATTAGAGAGAAAGTTGAGGCTTGGGAAGCGGACATCAAATACTATGAGAACTACCTCTATGATTCGAGGCTAATATGTGGAAGCTACTATAGCGTTGAAGACTCAAAACCAAAGCAGATCGACTTCGAAATACCCCCAGAAGTGGAGGAAAGCCTGAAAAAGACAATGGCTAAAGCAGACCCAAGCACAAAAAAACATTTAGAGGAATGGGCAAAACTACTCAGTCAACCGTTACCTAAGCTCAAACGAGTCGCATTAGATATTGAGGTTATATCACCTGATGAGAACAGGATACCTAATCCCGAGGAAGCAGAAGAACAGGTTATAGCTACAGCTTTCGCATCCAGTGATGACCGAAGAGAGGTATTAGTGCTGAGGAAAAATAAAGATGAGATGATCACCTCAGTCGGCGAGGGGGCGGTTTTCAGGGTCTTTGACTCAGAAAAAGATCTAATGACAGCAATATTCGAGACGATGCTTGAATATCCGTTTATCTTAACATACAATGGAGACAAATTTGACTTAACCTATCTTTATAACAGGGCGCTGAAGCTTGGCTTCAAAAAAAAAGAGATACCAATATCAATAATAAGAGAAATAGGATACGTTAAACACGGAATACACATAGATCTCTATAGAACGTTCCACAACAGATCAATACAAATATATGCGTTCAGCAACAAATATTCTGAACACACACTCGGAGCCATATCTGAATCACTCCTAGGGGATACAAAGATAAAGTTTGAGGGAAAAATAGGAGAACTCTCACTAGAAAACTTGGCGAAATATTGCTTAAAAGACGCAGAATTAACTTATCAACTAACCAGTTTCGGCGGAGATTTGCTATGCAAATTACTAATAGTATTATGCAGAGTATCTAAAATGCCTATAGACGACGTGTCACGACTAGGAGTCTCAAACTGGATCCGAAGCATGCTATTCTACGAACACAGACTCATGAACGCCTTGATACCTAAACAGAAGGAACTACAGCAAAAAGGAGGAGCCTCCACAGAATCAATAATTAAAGGCAAGAAGTATAAAGGCGCGGTAGTAATAGACCCAAAAGCAGGGATCTACTTCGACGTTAAAGTCCTAGACTTTGCAAGTCTATACCCCAGCATTATCAAAGTCCACAACCTCTCCTATGAAACAGTCTTATGCACCCACGAAGACTGCAGAGATAACATAATTCCAGGAACAAACAACTGGGTCTGCAGAAAAAAAATGGGAATATCATCTGCAGTAATAGGGGCGTTACGTGATCTAAGAATTGAATACTATAAACCGCTGTCAAAAAACAGCGCCCTGAATAAAGAAGAAATGGGGCTATACAACATTGTTTCCCAAGCTCTAAAAGTCATCCTCAACGCAAGCTACGGCGTAATGGGGGCAGAAATATTCCCACTTTACTGCCTCCCAGTCGCAGAAGCAACAGCATCAGTTGGAAGACATATCATAACTAAAACAATAGAAAAGTCAAAAGACATGGATATAGAAGTAATCTATGGAGACACGGACTCACTTTTCCTAAAAAGTCCACGACAAGAACAATTAGAACAGATCATAACTTGGGCATCTTCAGATCTAGGAGTAGAGCTCGACCTCGAGAAAACATATAGATACGTAGCGTTTAGCCAACGCAAAAAAAACTATATGGGCGTGTTAGAAGATGGCAAAGTGGACATCAAAGGACTCACAGGCAAAAAAAGTCACATACCACAATTCATAAAACAAGCATTTTACGATTCAATAAACATCCTAAGCAAAGTAAATTCACCCGGAGATTTTGAGAAAGCCAAAGAAGACATAAAGAAAGACATACGGGAGAAGTATCTTGCGTTAAAGCAAAGGAAGATACCAATAGAAGACCTTGCGTTCAACGTAATGATCGGAAAACCGCTTGAAAAATACACGCACACAACCCCACAACATGTTAGAGCGGCCAGGCTCCTAGAATCAAAAGGAAAAAAGGTGAAGGCAGGTGAAATAATATCCTACATCAAAACAAACACCCCGCCAGGCGTTAAACCAATATCGATGGCGAAAATAAGCGATGTTGATACAAAGAAATATCTCGAACAGATGAGAAGCACATTTGACCAATTCTTGGACGCACTTGGATACGACTTCGATGGAATAATGGGAGCCACAAAACTAGAAGACTTCTTTTGGGGTAAATAGGTTAACACAACGATAATTCGAAAAGAAGAGCAAAAACCAAATACAGCCATATCAGGTCATTCCAATCACTTACAAGAAACAGAGGGAATAATCAGATAAGCTTAATATTTACTGTGATACTACACTATAGTATGCCTAAAGCATTTATCATGTTAAATACAGAAATGGGAAAAGAGAGAATAATTCTAGAAAAACTGAGGAAAACCCCGCAAGTGAATAAAGCTCATTATGTGTACGGAGTCTACGACTTAGTAGTTGAAGTTGAGGCAGATACGATGGACGCACTAAAGCAAAGCATTTTTAAAGAAATTAGAAACTTAGAAGGAGTTCGATCAACCTTAACTATGGTTGCATTAGAATAAATATTGCAAGCAACATAAATAACATATTAGAACCTGAATAAAGGCGTGACTTCGAAGTAAATAGACCGTCAATACCTCATAAAATGAGGATACATAGCTATAGCAATTAATATATCCATAGATTAACATCAACTTCATTTAAGTGGGTTTTTTGACACCGATAAATATCCCGATACTGGGCGTCGAAGAAGAAACCGCGGTTATCGAGGCAATAAGAAGATGTGAGCTAACTAATTCCTCATATTATGGGGGAACTAACGTTAAACAATCAGAAAAAGAACTAATGGAATATCTTGGGGCCCGGGACGCAGTAATGGTGAACTCGGGGACCGCAGCTATTCAGGCGACGTTAATGGCGCTAGAGGTGGGAAAAGGTGATGAAGTGCTTCTTCCATCTTTCACTTTTGTCGCAACAGCTAATGCTGTACTATCTTTAGGAGCAAGACCAGTTTTCGTAGATATTTCGGCCGAAGATTACTGCATGGACATTTCAGACCTTGAGAAGAAAATAAGTTCAAAAACCAAAGCAATAATCCCAGTACATCTCTACGGATACCCAGCAGATATGAGATCCATACTTTCAATATCTGAACCTAAAGGAATACCAGTAGTTGAAGACTCATGTCAATCTCTCGGTTCAAAATACGATGGTAAATATTCAGGAACGGTGGGAGACGCAGGATGTTTTAGCTTTTACCCCGCGAAAGTGATTACTGCCGGTGAAGGCGGAGCAGTCGTAACGGATAGGGAGGATTTGGCTGATAAAATAAGGATGATTAGAAACCATGGGATGGCTAGAGATTCAGCTGTTAGAAGTCTGGGGTTAAATTATAGGATGTCTGAGCTTTCAGCGGTAATGATATGCGCCCAGATGAAAAAACTCGGAGGTTTTCTAGCTGCCAGAAAAAAGAACGCGGAGATATTAAGCAGACATTTATCCTATCTGAAGCATATAAAACTGCCAAAAGAAGCAAATAATAGAGAACATAATTGGTATCTGTATACCATCAGAGTCCTAAAATCACGCGAAAGAGTAATAGAGGAACTTCATCGTAAAGGAATAGGAGCCACAGTTTACTATCCTACACCAATCCATCTTCAACCATATTATTTGAGGACCATTGGAAAAATAGAGTTACCAGAAACAGAAAGAGCTGCTCGGGAAGTGTTGTCATTGCCTATTCACCCAGCAGTTAACATAGAGACTTTAGAACAAACAGGGGATTTGATAAAATCGGTTTTACGTTAGATTCACGTTTTATTGAAGAAAAGAGTTAGCAGCAACTTTAGATATGCATATACTTCATTTGATCTTAATTTGCTAGTTCCGCGCAAACGTGGAGTAAACACATATGGAACTTCGGTCACGGAACTATATTTCGCCTTAGCTAGGACTTCAAGAAGAATCTTAAAACCTAGATGATTAAAGGTTACACCATTTAGAACTTGTCGATTGACCGCGAAAAAACCAGACATCGGATCTTTCACCTGTCTTGATTGATGAATTAGCAAATTCGCAGCTAATCTCGCTATTTTAGATACAATATTTCGGGAAAAGCTCCAACCAATTATTCCGCCGCCTTCAACGTATCGACTTGCAACTACAATTTGAAAACCGCTTTCGAGGCGTTTTACCATCGGTAGAAGTATTTCAGGAGGGTGCTGCAGGTCAGCGTCAATTACAGCAACGCTTTGCCCTTTGGAGATATTTAGACCCTCGATTACCGCAGAAGATAACCCAAGTTTCCCGGACCTATGGATAACAGTAACATTTTGGTCTTCAGAAGAAATCTGATCAGCTAGTTGACCAGTTCCATCAGGACTATTGTCGTCTACGATAATAAGTTCTATAGAGATATCAAGTTTTCGAATACGCCGGTAGAGCTCAGGTAGATTGTCAAGTTCATTATATGTAGGGATAATTAGAGATAGATTAAAGTGGCCCATTTGATAGTTCTACGTCCTAATAACAGTAGGGTATGAAATATGACTTGAATAACTTTCGGTGTGTCCATGGTGAAAAGTTTAGAAAATAAAAGATTTATCAACACAGAAGAGAAAAATACTCATATACCTGTTTTAGCGGTGTATTGATTATGGATGCGGATAGCACAGAAATTGAGACAACTTTCGGAGACGTTATTTATGAATGTGTCAACTGTGGAACAACAGTCAAAGCCGATGAGCTAAAAAGACTCCCTGAAATAAAATGCATATGCGGTTACCGTATTCTAAAGAAAGTTAGACCACAAGTTATCAAGCAGGTAAAAGCTGTTTAGCCGGCTATAAGTTTTCAATTTCAGACCGCGAATTACAGATAATTTCGACTATTAACGAAGCATATTCAAATATCCGTGTTAGGATATAATCATTTAATAATCCCTAGCTGGAATCGGGCTTTAATTATGCAGATACCTCAGGATATCGCCATATTAGGCTACGGCGCATACATACCTCGATACAGGCTCCCGACCACAGAAGTAGGAAGGGTTTGGAAAGGTGCAGGAAAAGGACCCAATGCGGAGAAAGCCTTAGCTGGACTTGATGAAGATTCAGCAACCATGGCCGTTGAGTCAGCCCAAAAAGCGGTTGAGATGGCGGAGGTTGACGATTTAGGAGCTATATTTGTAGGGAGTGAAACAAAACCGTATGTTGTAAAGTCTACTGGGACAATAGTTGCACAAGTCTTAGGGCAAAGTAAAACGTTAGCAGCCGACCTGGAATTTGCCTGCAAAGCTGGAACAGAAGCCATCCAGATGATAATGGGGTTGGTTGGCTCAGGGATGATAAAGAATGGCTTAGCAATAGGAGCTGACACAGCTCATGGAAGACCCGGGGATGAGTTAGAATACACAGCTGCATCAGCAAGCGCAGCGTATATTATTTCAAAAAAGACAGTAAAATCAATAGCCCAGATAGAAGGCTCAACATCGTATATTTCAGATACAACAGATTTTTGGAGAAGACAACATGAAAAGTATCCGAGACATTTATCCAGATTTACGGGTGAACCAGCATATTTTCACCATACGCAACAAGCTGTGAAGAACTTATTTGAAGAATTTGAGTATAAGGCGTCAGATTTTGAGTACGCAGTATTTCACCAACCAAATCCGAGGTTTCCTGTTGAGGTTGCTCATAGATTGGGGTTCAATATAGATCAAATTAGGCCGGGACTTCTGAGCCACATAATAGGAAACCCTTATGCAGCCAATTCGCTTTTAAGCTTAGCAGCAGTCTTAGAAGAGTGTAACCCAGGGGATCGCATAATGATGTGCTCATATGGATCAGGATCAGGCAGTGATGCAATGAGCATCAAGGTCCTAGATGGAATAAAGAGAATAAAAAATGCTACATACCCGCGGATAAAAGACATGATAAAAGATACAATTAAAGTCGATTATGCGACATATTCTAAGTTTAGAAATTGTTTTAACCTTGGAAATAGGTGAATATGGTTGAGTACCAATAGAATTTACATTGCATCTGTAGGCTATGTTGAAGTTTCAGATCATTGGGGAAAATCGATAGGAGATCTCATGGTAGAAGCTGGGCTTCAAGCAATGAGAGCAACCCCATCAATTAGACCAGATGGGATAATAATAGGAAACATGTTTTCTGCGCTGTCATCAAGCCAGGAACACCTTGGGGCATTAGCAGCGACAGGTCTTGATTTAGTTGGTGTACCAGCGTTCAAGGTTGAGGCAGCATGCGCTTCAGGAGCGATAGCAGCCAATGTAGGATATTCCCAGGTTAAGACGGGGCAGTCAGAAGCTGTTTTAGTTATAGGTGTTGAGAAGATGAGAGATCTAGAACAGCCAGATATAACATCGGCTTTATCTATAGCCGAATCAGCTGAATATACTCAATACATAGGGGCTTCATTTGTAGCATTAAACGCATTACTAGCACAGATCTATTTAGAAAAGTATAATGTAACAAGAGATGAACTATCAGCTTTCCCAGTATTAGCACACACAAATGCTTTGACATCAAAACACGCCCAGTTTCGAAAACCCATCACTGTGGATGATGTTTCAAAATCGGCGCTAATATCAGATCCGCTTAGACTTCTAGACTGCGCGCCAGTAGGAGATGGAGCAGCAGCCCTGTTACTTACCAATGAATCTAGAATAAATGATGTAAGCAGTTATCCTGTAGAAGTTGCTGCATCTTCTGCTTCAACAAACGTTTTCAGCGTTTATGAGAGAGATGATATGCTTGAATTTAATGCAACAAAGCAAGCAACTAAAAAAGCGTTTGAAGAAGCAAAAATAGATGTTCAGGATGTAGATACACTGGAATTTCACGACGCATTTTCTGTAACTGGAGCCTTATCAGTTGAGGCAATGGGGTTCTCAAAACCTGGAGAGGGAGCAAAAGATGCGGCTATAGGAAAATTCTCAAGTAAAGGCGAGATTCCCTCACAAACCTTTGGTGGGTTAAAAGGAAGAGGACATCCAGTTGGAGCGACCGGTATATACCAAATAGCAGAACTATGGCATCAACTATCAGGAAAAGCTGGAGATAATCAAATACAGGACCCAGAAATTGGGGTTGCGCAAAACATGGGGGGCATAGATACAACAAGCGTAATCACAGTTCTAAAGAGGAGAAAATAAAATGTCAATTTCTTATTGGAGAAGACGCAATAATTATTATAAACTCCTAGGCTCAAAATGCAGATCATGTGGAGAGGAGTTCTATCCACCAGTCTATAATTGTAGAAAATGCAGCTCTTCCGAAATCTATGACTATTCAATGCCTAAAGAAGGAAAAATAATAAGCTTCACAGTTCTTCGAGAACCAATGAGTAGCTTCAAAAACCAACAACCCATGATACTCGGAATAATAAAGCTGAAAAACGGAGTTAAAATACTAAGCCAAATAGTTGACGAATCTGAAAACAACCTACAAACAGGTGATTCTGTAAAACTAGTTTTCAGAAAAATTAAAGTAGATGAATGCTCAGATCAGATACATTACGGATACAAATTCGTAAAAAT
>CAYNJB010000043.1:0-7681 GCA_964397515.1 uncultured Nitrosopumilales archaeon
GATAGATTGCAGGATAGAAACGACCAGTATCTGCATTATGATGAAAGGTATGGCGCTGATGAACGCGGCGATTAGTGTTCGCCCAGTGGAGATATCGAGGGCAGCCCTCGCTCCGATAATGTATGCTACAAAGATCCATATGCTAACAAGAAATCCGAAGAAGGGTATTGGTATAATGAAGAATATCCCGGGAGATCTTGCGAAGCTTGTACATCTCCACACTTCTTGCATTGTGGCTACGCCTCTGAAGAGCTTAGTTCCAATGAAGTAAAGGATGTAAGACCAGATGACAAGCCCGATTACGGTCTCAAGGAAGCCGAAGAGGCCAATCACCAGGATGTTGCTCATGCTTTCCCCCACGAAGGCACTATTGAGGCCTAGGCCAATAGCCTGAGCTATGCTGACGATGGCGATAATTAAAAGACCCTGACTGTTTGCGTTTGGGTCATGTTCAACCTCCTCGTAGAGATGAGCGTCTAGCTTCATTGCTCGTATCATCCTTGGCCAAATGCGAGATGCAGTTGAAGTCATTTTAATGTTAAGATAACAATCTCTTTAATATGTCTTCCGGAACAGTTCCAGGTACTCACTTTATGCTCTATCTGCGTATCTAACAACAATTAGAGGTTCTCGCCTCTGGGGGTTTGGGCTGACCAAAACCAGTTTCACATTTTAACCTTTTTCCCTTAGAAATAGAGTGGGATATATTCAAACATAAACTTTCGGAAAACAAAACTACTTGAAGGAGTTACTATATATGGAGTAAGTGTACTTTAATGAGTTTTCACCCTTCTAAGACCTGCCCGAAATGTGATAATCCAGTTAAGATTTTAAAATCTGGAAACCAAGTTAGTTACAAATGCGTTTTTTGCAATGTAGTTTATGGAAAAGATATGCCTCAGAAGAAGCATCGATCTAAACCATGACTATATTTCTAAGAAATTTTGTTTATAATATATCCGAAAATAAGAAATAAAATAAGAATCTATAACCGTAATTTATCGCTCAGTTTATTAAGGAAAACTGAGTTAAACTATCCTAAAGTAAATATATCGGACGGAGTCGTTGTAGAATGGAGATGGCGGGTCTACTAGATATTTTAGGAATTGGCCAATTGCGTTTGAAAAACCGCATAGTTCTTCCGGCTATGGCAACAGAGATGGCTAATGACCGCGGTGAAGTTACTGAATCGCATATTAGACACTATAAAGAAAGAGCTGCATCATTAGGTCTGATAATTGTAGAACATTGTTTTATTTCGACAAGTGGTAGACGATCTTTTAAGCAGCTTGGGATTGATAGGGATGAGTTAATCCCGGGGTTTAATCGCTTAGTCAATGCGGTCCATGATTATCAGACATGCATTGCTGTCCAAATAAATCATGCTGGAAGGGCGACTACATCAAAGATTTGTGGAGATCAACCAATAGCTCCTTCACCTATCCCAATACTGGATAAGCTTGAGACGCCGAGGGAAATCGTCAAGTCGGATATGGATGAAATATCCGAAGATTTTGTTAAAGCGGCTTGTAGAGCGGTCAAATCAGGTTTTGATGCGGTAGAGATTCATGGTGCTCATGGATACCTTCTTAATCAATTTACATCACCTCTAAGTAATAAGAGGTCGGATGTGTTTGGCGGTAGTTTTGAGAATAGGATTCGTTTTCCACTTGAAGTCATAAAAAATGTGAAAGAATCTATCGGTGAGGAAACTATCTTAATATATCGTATTGGGGCGGACGATATGCATCCGCTTGGTTTTAATATAGAGGAAGCAAAAAAATTTGCAAAGCTTCTTGTGAATACAGGAGTCCAAATTTTAGATGTATCTGGAGGTTTGTGTGGTTCTAGACCGTTGAAACATCAGGGTTTTTTCATAGACCTAGCTTCGAAAATAAAATCAGCTGTTAATGTACCAGTAATTGGGGTAGGTGGCATTATAGACCCGCTTTTTGCGGATAATGTTATACTTAACGGCAAAGCTGATCTTGTGGCCGTAGGTAGAGCTCTGCTTAAAGATCCTCATTGGGCGCGTAAATCTGTTGAGACTCTTAATAAAAGCTGATTAATAGCTTAGGATACATTATTATTTTTTGTAAACATAATTCACTATTTTTTTGATGACTTCACTCCGTGAAGCATCTCAGTCGTTGGTAATCTCATCGACTTTGTCAAGGAGATACTTTGGAAAATTGACTTCGAATTTCACGGATATCCTTGATTTTATTCTAACAAGGTTAGTTTAATTTATTTTTGAGTAAATTATAGTTCATTGAAAATTCAGAAGTGTTGACACTTTTTTAGCTTTACCTATTTTTTTATGTGAGGAAATATTTTCTAGCTTGAATTTTCTTAGTAAAGGTGGAAGATTGCCGTACAGCCAAGAACAAAATTTTACAAATTCTTCAGTTTCTGTTTTTATATAATCCTCAATTTTGTCCCATTTTTTTTCTTTGTATAATTGAGGAATAATTGATCCATTATTTGGTTTTCCAGTTATTTTATCTAATCCGCAGCCTTTGAATTCACCGTTGTTCATTATAACTGCGAGTGGCTTTAAATCGATAAATGGTTTATTAAGAATATCAATAGGTTTGATACTGTTTGCTTTACATCGTTCAATAATAAATTTGTGTTCAAAGCTTAGATTATATCCCATTGGGATAAATGTAAATGGATAAGGATCGTTTACATGGGATTCTGAAATAAATTTATTTATAATTTCTTTTTCTTCAGATTCCCACTCCTTTAAAATAGTTAATTCGCCTTTCTTTTCAGATGAGTTTCGATCTAGTTCCATAAATTGTATAGTAATAATTTTTTCTTTACTTGGATCTAAACCGGTAGTTTCAATGTCAAAATAGAAATTGGGCAAATAACATCTATTTTTAATCCATAAAAGATATACTTAACGTTATTGTAGATTAGAAATATAATTATTCAAACTTTGTTTCCATAAATTAATTGGTTAAATAGAAACTGAATTTTAAGGACTCGACAACACCTTTCCAAACTGAAAAGTAATCATATGTTTTAATACTAGAAATCCCTAGTTTAAAGATACTTATCGGAGCAATTTAACGTAAAATGGTGGTTGATGGATAACTTTGAGCGAAATAAGAAAAGATTACTTTACAGACAGACTTGTTATTTTTCATACTTCTAAGAAAAAAACAGATATTGAAGAAGAGATGCAAACTTTAGAAAATAAATGCAGCTATTGCCAAGGGAACGAATCGTCCACGCCTCCTGCGGATCTTGTTTTAGTTCAATCTGGAAATTCTTTAGCAAAGCTTAGCGACACGGATAATGAATTTGTTAAGGATTGGTCAGTTAGAGTTTTTTCTCACAAATCACCAATTATGACCCAAACACCTAATGAAGGTTACAGCGATAGCCCTCTATTTAGTGAACCTGCGTTTGGATACCATTATATTATTGTTGCCACACCAAACCACGATAAGACATTATCAAATTTAGATATAGATCAATGGATTAATGTTCTTGCAACTATACAGGATAAAATGAGGTGGCTTTATGGGAAAAAAGGAGTGTCATATGTTGCGGTTTATTCAAGGAACAGGGCAGACAACAAAATTACGTCAAATCATGCCCACTTTGAGGCGATTACTTTTCCAAGATTACCCCCTATTTTAGATCAAGAAGCTACAACAGCCCAGAAGTCCATGCATGAATTAGGAACATGTCCTATGTGTAATGTATTAAATGTTGAAACAGGTGGACCACGCCAGATTCTTTCGACTGACTTATATCTAGCTTTTAGCCCATGGGCTTCATCATACCCATATGAGTTTTGGATTGTCCCTAAAAGGCATCAGACTAGTTTTCTGAAAACATCACAAAAAGAAATCGGTGATCTTGCGTTAATGATTAGATCAACATTAGGTGGCTTATCAAAAGCGTTAAACAACCCGGCCTTTAATTTAATATTTCACACATCTTCTGAGAAGAAAACAACAAAGCAGATTCACTGGCATATAGAAATTTACCCAGGGCACCAGATTAATGAAGGCTTAAATTTGGGCACAGGTATTTTCAATAATTCGATTAGTCCAGAACAAGCTGCAGAAATTCTGGGTTCAAAATCTAGGAAAGAATTAGCACATCTAATAGGTGTTGAATAGATCTGAAAAACATTTTATTTGATTAATGATAAGAAATAAAATTAAAATTCATTAAATATTATTTGGGAATATCTATCGATTGTTTAAACCAATTGATGTTAGGAGTTGGTTTAGGCGCTATTTTACGAATTATTGCCGAATATATTGTTACATATTCTAATAGATATAATGTTGAGAGATGGTGTTCCAATAATGAGTGCCCAGATGTTTTAACATTAATTATGGGAATTCCGAGACTTTGGGAAAGATCTTTAAAAGTTTTTATCCTCTTTTCAAGGTTTTTATCACATTTCTTCGGAGTTATCAAAACGACTTTATCTTTCTTGCTAGAGTTGCCAGTCCATGATTCGATGGTGTTGTGGAACATTTCAGGCATGATTTCCAGTTTAACACCAATTTTGGTATTCTCATTTAATGAATTCTTAAATCGAATCAATAGGCCTTGAAGTTCAATAGGACCGCATATTGTTAGATTACAATTTAAGATTTCATAAGCAATCTTTTTTGCAACATTTGTATTGGATTTTGTGTCCAATTTATTTTTTATGCGAATTAATTTTAGAGATTTTATGCTACGCTTAATTTCTGTATTAGAGATAAAATTGTTGCCTAATGATTCCAAAACTTTCAATGTAGTGAAAAAAAGTGAGGGAAACGCACTTCGGGGTGTTACAGCACGATCAACTTTAACATGAGCCAAATTATTCTTTTTGCATTGTTCTTCCAACATGCCGCCGGATGATATTCCTATTACTAAACAACCTCTTTTGATAGCTTCTTTGAAAAGACTTAAGGTTTCGGCAGTGTTTCCACTATAACTTATTGCTAAAACACACATTTTGTCTGTGACAAAGCTGGGTAAATTGAAATCTTTGATGACAGCGATTTCGGGAGAATCAGAATGGCCTAATGCAATATCTTTAAGCACGTCACCTATTGAAGCTGAACCACCCATACCACAAATTATTACTTTTTGGAAACGTTTTTTCTTTAAGCTAAATAATTTTTTTTTTAAAGCACGATCAGCTTTTTCAGGCCAAGATTCATAGTCATGATAAAGACTGATTCCATCAGCTTTTAATAATTCTTTTTGGTCAAACATATAAATCACTTTTTGGATAAGAAGATCAACGAATTATACTATATATTTGAATTTCGCTCAGAGGAAGATATTCTAAAAACATCATTTATTAGTTGTCGGTCTATGATTGACTGCTTTATTTTTCGTCGCTGCATCATTCTACTTTGTGTCGCGATTATTGATTTGATATACAACTCTTTTTTTATTTTTGGCGAAAAACCTGAATAAATGAGGAAGGAAGGTATGTCATCATTGATTAACCCAGATACTTGGCTAAAAGCACCAATTGTCTTGCCGGCATAAATTTGTGTACCTATAGAAACTTTCACACCGTCTGCGAGAAAACAGCCTATCTTTATTTTCCCGGTGCTCTTTTTTCCATCACCCACTCTTACGGCACCATATGTGTTTTTTAAATTGGAATTACAAGCGCCTGCGCCAATATTTACCCATTCACCAACATATGAGTGCCCAAGATATCCAGTATGTGCTTTATTTGAATAATTCATTAAAATAGAGTCACAAACTTCCCCGCCAATTTTATTGAAATCGCCTATTGAAGTCGATCCTCCGATATTAGCAGAACGAATCAAACTATCTTTACCTATGAAGCAAGGCCCCTCAATTCTGGAGAAAGATTGAATTTTGCATCTATCACTAATCATTATAGGACCATTTGTGGCGTCAAAAAAAGTAAATGGTTCAATAATAACATCTTCGCCAATAAAGATGTTAGATGGTTTGCCGGAAATGCGTACATCTTTTAAGGATTTATTGAGAGGCTTACCTTTAAAGAACTGTGAGTCATAAACAAGCATTCTAGAGTTTAAGTTAATTAAATCCCAAGGCCATCTTGCATATAACATATTAGATTCTTTTTTTGGAGTATGAAGTTTCCGAAAATTGAAGTTACAAGGATTTTCATATTGTAGAACAGCGTTCGATTTCTTTGTGTTTAGCTTCGCAGCTAAGAAAGTGTTTTCCCCATAAATAACGAATTCCGCGTTATTAGACCAGTTCTTCTTTATTTCACTGATTTCATTAATGTCAATTAGAGGGTTTACGAAAAGAGAGTCATTTTCTACTTCCCGTGGATTAACGATGCAAGTAGGATTTCTTTTAGAAACTATTTTTTTCAAATAGGGAGGCGTTAAAAGGTATACATTTTTTGGATTAAGGATTCGCTTTATTTTACTAAGAAGGGTAGTAGTTCCCACTACAAGTTCAAAAGTGGCGCGAGTATAAGTAAATGGCTTAAAATTGTTTGATAGGATTGGCTCCTCAATAACTATGAGATTCATGTTATTTTTCAATTTTTCTTATAGAATCTTGCCTAATCGTTCAACGTATGATTTATATGCGGAGGCATATGATTTCTTATCGCCTATGTCAACAAAAGTTCCTTCAACTTTTATCCCTTGAATTAATTCTCCTTTTTTCATAATTTTATTGAAGGTTACATCCATCCCATACATTTTTTTATCAGGTATGTACTCTAGAAATTTGGGCTCCATTATATAGCAGCCGATATTAATGAGTCCGGCAACTTCAGGCTTTTCATTCCATTTTTTAACTCGGCCTAGTGAGTCAACATCAATAAAACCGTATTTTAAATGGGTTTTATATGACATTAATGCCATTGTTACTAGCGCTTTATTTTTTTTATGTGCTTTAATTAGTTTAGTTAGATCAAAGTCTAACACTGAATCTCCATAAATGCAGACAAATGTATTTTTAACATAATTTTGTGCACTTTTTAATTGCCCAGCGGTACCCATTGGGCGTCCGGTTCGAATATATTTGATGTGGAGACCTAGATCTTCACCGTCCCTAAAATATTCTTCAATAGTTCGACGCAGATATCCAACGCACACATTTAACTCAAGTATTTTATTTGATTTTAACCATTCAAAAAGGTGTTCTAGAACAGGTCTTTCCCCAAGTGGAAGCATTGGCTTTGGGACAAATAGTGTATAGGGTCTTAATCTGGTTCCAAGACCAGCAGCTAATACAACAGCTTTCAATATAAATCGGCCACGCTATTGTTAATAGGAGAAGAATATTAGTTAAAGTTTTGCTTATTAATCATGTAATACCGTCGAATTAATTGTGTATTAAGTTAATATTACGCCTATAAGACTTAATTGCTGAATCCATTGAATCTTCAGTTTTTCCAGTAACAACATCATTTAGAACAAGGCCTTTACATCCAATTTTGGAGATGTATTCAACATGTTCGGGAGAAAAAGTTTTTTGTGTAAGCAAAAGTAGCGGTTTTGAGGATAAGTTTGTCAAGATTTTAACGGTGCTAAGATCTAATGCGTTTAAATTTTGACCTATTGCCGGAGAAGGAGTTACTGATGAGAGTAAGGAGTCAATATTTGGATCATCAGATAGTGATTTGACTTGTTCAATCAAATAACCTGGGCCAATAGAGACCATTTTCGAGATCCGT
>CAYNJB010000044.1:0-7638 GCA_964397515.1 uncultured Nitrosopumilales archaeon
CCTGAAGCTGGAGGGGGTTATGCTTTTGCACAGAATGTCTTTGGGGGTTTTCCAGCGTTTCTTTCTGGTTGGTTTATGTGGTCAGGAAACGTAGCATATATGGCTTTAAGCGCTTATACTCTGGCTTTAACGATAAGTTATTCTTTTCCATCATTTCCAACGGCTGAAATCGCGGTATTATTCATTATTTTAATCACAACAATAAATTTGGTGGGTGTCAAAGAGGCCGGGAGAACCCAAGTCGTACTAACAACTCTGGTGCTTGTTATTCTGGTTGGATTTATTCTATTGGGGTTACCCAATGTTGAAACAAAACTTTTTTCTCCTTTTGTACCTAATGGGACATTCCCTATCATATTAGCCATAGGTTATGTTTACACAGTCTTTTTTGGATTTGAGATAATCACTGACGTGCAAGAGGAGGTGAAACGGGCTTCAGTAATTGTACCTAAAGCTATTCTTATTACAATGTTGATAGCTAACATCGTTTTTCCATCCATTGTTTTTGTCCTTATAGGAGTTATGCCTGCAAATGAGATTTCTAGTTCTAATACCCCGATTGAAGCCGTAGCTTCAGTATTATTTGGACAAACCGGCAGCATAATAATAATTTTTGCTGCTGCTGTAGCTTCTATAGCGTCATTAAATTCAGCTACTATAGCTACATCTAGAATTATTTATGCTTTAAGCAGAGATGGTTATCTACCTAATATTTTTGTTGAGCTACATAGCCGGTTCAGAACGCCTTATTTTGGAATATTGGCAAGCTCAGTAACAGCTATCTTCCTTGTAATCTCAATAAAATTGGAAATCATGATTTACTTGGCAAGCTTCGGATTTATGTTAGGTCTGCTGATAATTAACCCGGCGGGCTTGTTTATTAGACGAAAAGTACCCCAGAGAAGATCAATATTTAAACTACCTTTGTATCCACTAATTCCAACAATTGCAATAATCACAACTATAGCTATGCTGCCAACAATTGAGCCTAGAGCAATCATGGTTGGGGGCATAATAGTGGTTATCGGAGTGTTCATAAAGATAATTACAGGACTATTATCTCCAAAACATTAAGTGTTTTGGGGCATGTTAATTTATTGGTTAATTGAGCACAGTTAATAATTTATAATTTTTTATACTCCCACAACTATCTAATATTTGGATATGTCTAAAGCGATAGTTCTGATTAATGCGGAGCTAGGTACTGAAGGCTACTTGCTTCAAAAGCTGAAAAAGATTGATTTCGTCAAAGAGACATATGTTGTTTTCGGAGTTTATGATATAGTTGTTATTCTGGAAGGTGAGTCTCAAGATGACGTTAAAAAAACGATTACCGGCGAAATAAGGGAATTCCCTGAAGTTCGATCTAGTTTAATAATGATGGTCGCTGATTAACTTTAATCGGCATCCATCTTTTTTTCTGCTAACTTTCTTCCTAAATTATTCAGATTAGACATAGCTCTTTTTCCTCTTTCTAAAATATGTGCCTCCTCGGTTCCCAAACTTATGAATCCTTTGCAGTCAAGGCATATCCAACCAATTTTTTTCCACCTCTTTTTTTCAAGAACGCCTTCCCGTATGTAAGCAACTTGGAACCGCCCCACGGCTTTTCCTTCTCCGTCTTTTAATGATGGATTGGGGCATCCGTGATGTGCCTTATAGTATACCACAATCATCATCTATTTTTATTGATTTCTGTTTTTCGATGTAAATTGTTTGCTATTAACGCTGCAAAAGACCCGCCTGAGATACCATTGTCAATGTTTACGACTGATAATCCTAGAGTGCAGGATTGAAGCATAGCCATAAGCGCGGCTAACCCCTCCTTCCCAAATCCGTAACCTGATGACGCGGGAACTCCTATTACCGGAACACTCACTACTCCTGTTACTACTGAAGGAAGAGCTCCCTCCATTCCAGCGACAACTACAATAGCTTCCACTTTGCTCTCCACCATCTTTTTCAACGCAGGAATAAGCCGGTGTATTCCCGCGACACCAACGTCAACTTCTAAAAAGACTTTGCAGCCCATCTCTTCAGCAATTATTTGGGCCTCTTCAGCTACTTGGATATCGCTTGTCCCAGCTGTTAATACCCCGATTTTCCCACCAGTAGTGTTTATTCGATAACTTTTTTCTCTGAAAACTGCGACAGTTTTCTTACTTTTAATAATGATTTTCTTAGGGTCTAATCTTTTCTTTATTATGGCTAATTTTAACGGGTTAATTCTACTTACTATCACCCTACCTTGTCTCTTCAAGGTCTTCTCAATAATAGCGATGAGGTCGCTTTCTTCTTTTCCTTCCCCAAGTACAACCTCGGGTATTCCTTTCCTAATATCTCGGCCAATATCGATCTTAGCGATATCTTTTAAATGCAATATCTGATTTTGATTAAGCAAATTCTCAGCTTTATCAATCGATATTTTTCCTTTAATTAAATCTTGTAAGATTGTAATAACCGTTTTATTTGTTCTAACCAAATCTGTCATCTGATATCTATAGCTACACCTATCTATTTTATTAATACTAATCCGCAAAGTAAAAGTTCTAAACTAATATTAATAGTGTAAATACTTTGAATATCTCAAAAGATGATTCATTGAACCCTAGATTTTGTTAACGCAAAATTGTTAGAACATAAAAAAGTATTTATTTTACTTGAATTTATGATAACCAGAGAAATCTTGACAACATATTTTATCTTATGGAAATTGAATTTGAACATTCCCCCTACCCCCGACCCAAGAGCAGGGGTTCAGCAATTGGAAGGTTTCCTCACAATGATGAAAAATCACCTCAACTCAGGCATAATGAAGGAATCCCATACTTTTCTAAAAGGAGACGCAGGTTATGTAATAACCGGCGATATATCTGATGAAAATCTCATAGATATGATAAACGTATACTATCCATTTGTTACCTTCGAAGTACACAAGACGCTTCCAACGATTAAAACAATTGAGAGCGCAATTAACGCTGCGAAGAGAATCGCAGGACAAAGCTAAAACTTTAAGGGGTCTTTCCCCCTTCATTATTTTTTTTGTTCACTATTGCTGTACCTAGAGGAATCTAATCTCACTTTTTTTCGGTGAAACCTGTATTCTGCGAATAATAAACTTCTATATGTCTTGATAAAGGGTTGAGGTTAATGAACGATGATATCCAGATTATGATGATCGACTGCAGTGTCGCAGGGATATCCGGAGACATGTTTATCAGCTCACTTATTGACGCAGGCGTATCGCAAAAGAAGGTTAAATCAGCTATGGAGTCCTCTGCGACAAAGCTGAGGGGTTGCAAAGATGCTAAGATTTCTTTCAACACTGTTATGCGTGGCTGTTTCAAGGCTAAGACATTAACAAGCAAATTTGAAGACCGATCACACTCACGCCGAGGCGTCGAAATCATACAAGCTGTATCTGATTCGGCGAATGACCTAAAACTCTCAAAACCCGCGAAAAATTTTGCGGCGAAAGTTGTGGAAACTTTAGTTAATGTCGAATCTAAAATTCATGATGAATCTAAATCCAAACTACATATGCATGAAATTGGGTCTCCCGACACGGTTGCAGATTCAATAGGTTCCGCAGTTGCACTCGATTTATTAGATGCTTTCGATAACTTCCGCATCTTTGTTTCCCCGATATCTGTCGGGGGCGGAATACTGAAATTTTCACACGGATTAATATCTAATCCGGGGCCAGCCGCCTTAGAAATCTTAACATCAAAAAAACTCATAATTCAAGGAGGACCAATACCTGCTGAGCTGGTTACTCCAACAGGCGCATCTATTCTCGTTGCGTTGGATGCAAAACCTGTGAATTTTTTCCCGAAAATGGTTCCAATCATAACTGGGGTAGGCGCTGGTTCAAGACAGAGTAAAGAAGTTCCAAATATTCTCCGAGTGACTTTGGGGAAAGTATTATCCGACCGTGTCACTGATTCCATAACAATTCTCGAAACAAACCTTGACGATGTTTCAGGTGAAATCCTGGCCTTTACCGCAGAGAAAATGTTACTCGAAGGTGCATTAGACACCTATACCACTCCAATTATTGGAAAGAAAGGCAGACCATCTTGGATCTTATCTGTAATTTGCAGACCGATAGACGTTGAAAGGCTTTCCTCAATTATCATGCTTGAAACAGGAACACTTGGGGTTCGAGTCCAACACTGCGATCGACTTACAGCGTTGAGGGATCAAATCACGCTAACTTTCCAATCTGGAAGAAAAACTCATAAACTTCGTGGAAAAAAGTCATATTTGCAAAACGGGAAATTTGTTAACTTAAAACCTGAATATGACGACTTAAAACAGATTGCTAAAGACACAAACATTCCTGTCAGATTTATTCATAATGAGGTTGTAAAACCGGTGTTCTCTTCTGCAGCTAAAAAAGGTAAGAAGCGAAGAAAAATCAATAAAAATGGCGTTAGAGCGTCAAAATCAAAAGTCTAGGAAAGATTATTATCATGTGCTTACATAATAATATTCGTCATTATATGGCTGTTTGTTTTCTCTGTTTTAAAAATGATGGACTATGGATCTAACACATAATACTCTAGACGTTGAGCAGATAAAACTGGATTTCCCTATTTTTAGCAGGTCAATATTGGGGAAACCGATAACCTATTTGGATAGTGCTGCTACAACTCAAAAGCCTAAAACTGTGATAGCTGCAGTTAACTATTTTTATGAGAACTTTAACGCAAATGTTCATAGGGGCATATATAAGATAAGTCAAGAGGCAACTGAAGCGTTTGAATCCGCTAGATCTAAAATAGCTAAATTCATAAATGCTGAAAGCTCATCCGAGATAGTTTTTACTAAGAACGCAACGGAATCGATTAACCTTGTGACATATTCATGGGGCCGGAAAAACGTTTTTGAGCAAGATCGGGTTGTTCTCACTGAGTTAGAACATCACAGCAACTTAGTTCCTTGGCAATTCTTATCAAAAGAGAATAAATGTGAATTAGACTTTATTCCTGTTAACAAAGATGGGAAACTCAGCGAAGTTCATTTTGATAAGATCGCTAAAAAGAACACAAAGCTTCTGGGAGTTACTCAGGTCTCAAATGTTCTTGGAACAATAAACCCTGTTAAGGAAATGGTGAAAATAGCTCATGAGTGTGACGCAGTATCGCTTGTTGACGCTGCTCAATCTGTTCCTCATATGCCTGTTGATGTACAGGATATTGACTGTGATTTCCTAGTTTTTTCTGGCCATAAAACCTTGGGTCCAATGGGGGTAGGTGTACTTTACGGGAAAAAGGAGTTACTTAAAAAAATGGACCCATTTATCTACGGCGGAGATATGATTAAGAGTGTCAGTAAAACTGAGTCAAAATGGAATGATGTTCCATGGAAATTTGAAGGTGGAACTTCTAGTGTTGCTGATGCGGTAGGCTTGGGGGCTGCAATAGATTATCTAAATAAAATAGGCTTAGATAGAATACGAGCGCATGAAATTGAGGTAACTGACTATGCTCTTAAAGAGCTTATGGGCACTGAAGGTGTCGTCGTGTACGGCCCTAAAGATCCAAACGAGAGGGGTGGAGTAATATCATTTAACTTGGCCGACATTCATCCACATGACCTTGCCTCTATTCTAGATGAGGAAGGCATAGCTATAAGAGCTGGACACCACTGTGCAATGCCACTAATGGAAAAGCTAGATTTATCTGCCACGGCAAGAGTAAGCTTTTACATCTATAACTCTAAACGCGATGTAGATCTTCTTATAAAAGGACTAAGAAAAGCTAAACAGGTGTTTAAATTATGAGCAGCGAGATATACCGAGATAAGATTTTAGAGTCTTATCGCCACCCTAAAAATTACGGATCCATAGATGACGCTCAAATTAAAGTGAAGGAATCAAACCCACTCTGCGGAGATGACATGGAAATGCATTTAAAACTAGACTCCGACAATAAGGTCTCAGATATCAAGTTCACCGGTCGAGGTTGCGCTATAAGCATAGCCTCAGCTTCTATGTTAACCGAATTGGTAAAAGGTCGAAGTCTTGAAGAGCTAAGATCCATGGATAAACAAGAGTTACTCCAAAAACTAGGAATCGACTCTCTACAACTAAACCCTGTGCGAATAAAATGTGCTCTACTGTCATTGAAGACTCTAAAAGTTGGCGTAGTATCGCATCTCGGCCAACAATTATTCGCTGAAGAAATAAATGTCTTAGAAAACGAGGAATAATACACCTGCCTATACAAGCCCCTTGACATAGAAAAAGTACTCACCTTAATAAGTGAAACACAAAAGAAATCTTTCCAAGAATAAAAGCCTAACAGTTAACAATAAATTTTAAATTTAGTTGGGCTAGTAGTCCGTCCCACACAACTATTAGATTTGATGACTGCAACAAGCTAGTGTTTGTATATTTGTTATTTTGTTTTGTTGGGTAGCTGGATTGTGAAGGTAGTTCCTTTGCCTTCCTCGCTTTGGATACCTTATTTTCCACATTGATGTTTGCTACGATGAATGTAGCAATAAGTAGTGTTACATTTTTTGCATCGATAGTGATATTCTTTTGAAAGATTACGTCCACACCATTTGCATATGGTTAATGGAACCTCCTGTTCTCTAAGCATATTTCCAGCTCATTCCAACATTCAGCATTTTTTGGTTAACTATGTCTTTCTCAAATATTATTGAGTAATTGGTAAATATGAGAATTTGCCGTCATTTTTATCATATTTAATGTAGTTTTTTCAAATATAGGCGCCATTCCTCGAATATCTATGGGTGAGTATTTACTTTGAAGTCAAAATATGCCCCAAATTTTTTCAGGTTCTCAATTCTTCGCACTCTACCTAATGTTATGGATCTTAGCTCTCTTCGGAAAAAAAGATCTATTGGTATTTGTTTCTTATTTAGCATCTCCGCGCTTTTTTTTGTGAGAGATCTACCTTCGCGGTCAAGATCAAATAATAGTACAGCCTTATTAAATTTTGATGCCATTTGAACTAATTTAATTATGCTACCGCCTTGACATAGTTGAAAAATATCTCCATTAAACCCAAGCGTCCGAAGAGCTTCTACATCTCTTTTCCCTTCCACTACAATTAATGCGCCTTCCTTAGACACATCATTAAGTTTAGTGATAAATAGGTGCAAATTGTCTACAATGCTAATATCAATAATTTCCAATTAAGTGAATTATGTAATCATAAATTACTATTTTTACGTTATGCTCTCCTTTAATTCACATTTATGAAATTGATGATTTGTTATATCATAAAATCTTCGGAAAATTCATCTGATTTTACCAATTAGATTTTATATCTGGATATTGGGTAGAAGTGCGTTTAAATGGATAAATCGAAGATTCTATCAAATAATAAAAAAATTGCTGTAGTCGGTTTATCGAGAGATCCAAATAAAGACAGCTATAGAGTAACTGATTTTCTGATAGCAAACGGCTTCAAAGTTTTAGGTGTAAACCCCTTTGCAGATGAAGATCGGGGAATAAAGATATACAAATCTCTTCTAGACATACCTCTGCCAGAACGATCAGATATTGATATAGTAGATATATTTCGCCCTTCTTCTGAAACACCGCTTATAGTTGATCAGGCAATCAAGATTCATAAAGAAGTCTCTAAGCCTGAAGTAATT
>CAYNJB010000045.1:0-7626 GCA_964397515.1 uncultured Nitrosopumilales archaeon
TGCTCCTATGTGTCATTAGAGATCACTGTAGGTGTAATGAAGATTAGTAGCTCCCGTTGTTCCCTATTTTTATTGCTGGATCTGAACAACCATTTAATTAATGGTATATCTCCTAATAGTGGTACCTTAGAAGCAATTTCCTGGTCTGTGTCAAAGATTAACCCTCCAATTAATAATGTTTCTCCATTATTAACCCTCACAGATGTATTTGTGGATCGCGTAGAAATCATAGGACGCTGATCTTTACCTACAAACCCTATAATAGCTTGAACTACCGCATCAATTTTCATACTTATTATTTTTTCTTGATTGACCCGTGGCAATACATCCAATGAAACATTTACATGCTGGTCTTCATATGTATAAGGATTTGTTCCGAAGACACTTCCTTCACCCTGAGGGACAAGGAGTGGAATCGTTGTTCCGACCACTATATTTGCTGGGGAGTTATTCATGGTTGTCACCTGAGGTTCTTGCAATAATTTCGTACTGCCATCATTGGCAAGTAGAGATAGTATGGCAGAAACAACAGGCTTACTCAAAGTAGCAAAATTCATTGTTTGATCTCCCATCATTAAGTAGCCTAAATCGAAGGAGCTTGATGTATCAGTATTTCCACTGTTAATGAGACTCATGCTCTCTCGCAGGTCCCAATCGACACCAATGATTTCATCGTGTCTTAGGGTAGTTTCAATGAATTTTACCGCAATATTGATTTGTTCAGTTTGAATGTCCAGAGATCTGATAACTCCTTCGATGAGAGCAAAGTTAGTCGGTATATCAGTTACCATTAAGATATCTTTCTCTCCTGGTTCTACATTGGTTGATGCCGTTGATGAAAGTGCTTTTATTTTACCTCTAGGTGTCAGCACCTCCTTTACTGCTTCAGATATCATAGTACCCGTAATATAATTAAGTCGAAACATACGGGTCGTTAATTCCCCACTCATTGTCTGTTTCGTGGTCATAGGCTGTACTACAATAATATTATCTTGCATGAACCATTCATAATTATTTACATGAAGTATTCCATCCAAAGCTGTTTCTAAAGAAACATCGTTAAGATTCATCGTGACTTCCCCTTGAACCTCTTCTCCCATAATTAGATTATAATTGTCCTGAGAGACCAAAATGCGAACTACATTTACTAATTTAGCTGCCTGGAAATTCAAGCTAACTCTTGATTCTGGTAAGCGGTTAGTTGGTGATTGGCTGTGCCGAGGTGATTTTTTCTTCCTATTTTTTACCCAAGTTACCTTTAGCTTGTGCTTTTTATTTTTTCCCTTAGGAGGCTCAATTTTTACTAAGTAGTCTGGAACTCGAGTAAAATCCATTTTCAATTGGAGTATTTTGTTTATCTCTTTCTGGTTATTATTTCTAGGAATGCTTATAGCGTATTGATAAAGAGGCCCCAGATTGCTCTTTTTAATGAAATTACCGCGACCCCATTTGAGGTTTTTGAATAATATAGATATACTGGGTGGTGCAAAAGACTCAGTCGTAACGTATTCAAAATTCCCATTATTGAACTCCATTACAAGTGTATGCGAATTTTCTTTTTCGGTTGTATATATATCCAATAATTGGGGAATATCCTTACCAAACAACACAGATGCGTATATCAGATAGATATATGGCTTAAGTATTTGTTTTAAGTATTTCATTTATTCTTCCAGTTTTAGGGTTACACTGTGCTTATACCATTTTAGTAAAACACTATTTTTAGTGATATCTGTTACTCTGAAATTCTCAATTTCCTCACCTTCACTAATAATTTGTTCATTAATTATAGCTTTGTATCCATGATTAAATTGAGTGATGCCAGTCAAATTGAATGAGTTATCGTAAATATTGCTGCGATTATAAAAGAAATCTCTTCCCCAACTATTTACTGAAAGTTTGATTGGCTCCGAAAAAGAAGTATCCAGGATACTAAATTTTTCCGTTAGGGATGAATTCTGAGCCACCACAGGTTGGGATTTGCTGTTAATACCGGTGATTAGACCCAAAAAGAATTCCAGAAATAATGCCAAAAGAACTACAATAAAAAAGCCCAGTGTAATCTTCTCTCGTTTCATTCTTCCGCTCCACCATAGGTCAAATATTGCAACTCTGCAACAACGCCCTTTGGATCAATGCTATCCAAATTGAAAAAACATTGTTGGAGATGAAGATGAGTTGAATTCTCTTCTAATATTTCCATGAAATTTCCAACATTGAGAAATTTCCCTGATAATTGGAAATTCAGAGAATGACGCTCTAGGTCGATTCGAATATCTTCTACATTATTATTTAAGGCTGGAAAAGTATTTCTTGGATCAATCTCTAAATTGTTAATATTCAAATCCATTTCATTTGCCAGATCACTCAAACTCTCAATTTCATTTAATAGATCGGGACCTGATATCCGATGCGATATTAAAATATTTTTCTTCTTGGTAAAATGTTGTCGAATATTTAATACTTCATCCATGATGCCTGTACCTGATCTAAGTTGAACATCCATATTGCTTAGTTTTGACTCAAGTTGTTTAATTTCACTTTTTATATTAATACTGTCCCAAACATAGACTGCAATTATCATCACAGTTAGTATTAACAAGATAACATATTTTGTCTTTTGGTTCATGTTTACCTATAAGACCAAATTAATTGAGTAGGATGTTTGCCCATTATATATTTCTTCTCCATTACTGAAATCCACTATATTAAACCAACCGCTACTTTCCAATGAAGTACGGAAAGGTGTTACCAAAATAGATGCCTGTTCAAGGTTTTGATTATAAAACCCGTTTAAGGTAATGATGAGCTTGGGGTCTTCTAATTTTGTTTCTTTGTCCCGCGCTCTATCATTCACAAGATGGCTGGATATAATTTTGTTTAGGGCCAATTCTGTAACTCGAAAACTATCAGGAATCTTATTACTCAAGTATTTGAGCATCGCCACCATGTTATTAGACAGAGTTTTATCTTCATTAATGAGTTCCTGAAAAGTATTTGCTGCCGTGTTTTGATTCTCTACGATTTCCTTTATCTCTTGACGCAGGTTTAACAAAGAAAGTTCAGAATATTTGTTCGGAAGGCTAGCTTCCAATGGCTCAATCTTACTTCGTTGCGCATAACCAGCCAATGAGCACACCGTTACCAGAACCAAAAGCGCATTCTGTAGGATGCGGTTAGTTGCAAAGTAGCGGTATTCTTCTTTGTATTGAACGGGAAGCAGATTCAGTTTTGAATAAGGATCCATCAACAAACCCAAGTTGGCTGTATAATCCAGTTCAATGGTATTCTTTTTGATCATTTCTTCTTTTATTGCGGTTTGTTGATATTTATTTTGGATTCTGTCTAAAGAACGATCTAGGTCTTTCAACATCAATTCATACTCTTTTTCTCTTTCCCTAAATTCTTTTAATTCTTTTTCAAGGGTCTCAATGCGATTACCGTAGTTAAATGAATATCCTTTCAGTTCATTTAGCTCCTTTTCCAAATCTTCAACATCATTTTTCTCTTTGGTGATTTGCAATTCTAACCTGTTACAGAGTTCTTCCATATTTTTAATTTTTTTCTGGTTAATTTTTTCCGATTCATTTATCGCATATTGAATTGACGATTGCTTTTTTTTAAGTTTTGCGATATCCTGCTCGGTTTGAATAATTTCATTAAAAAGTTCTTTGGAGCGAGTTTTCATATCTGCCAAATCCATATAACTTGCCATTTTATTTTCTGGAATATTCCAAAGCCATTCATCTTCTGCAGTGGTAGGCTCTTGTTCATAAATTGAATACTCCAAAACTTTTTTCATGTCTTTGTTAACCTTGGACAACTCCTTATCAAGAATGGCTATCTCAACCCTTTTATCTTTCAGTTCTTTTTCCATATCTTGTAGTAAAGTATCTAGTTTATTTTTTTCTTTCGTTTTGATTTCAATCAGGTTATGTAATTCTTCAACACGTTGATTAAGCATGGTTTTTACAGGTGGATAAATATCCTTAATATGGTTTAATTGAGCCAAAACTTCTTGGTGAGGGCCTTTGATTGCTTCTATATTATTATTATTAGTCTTTTTCAACTGTTTAATTTTTTCCAGATCGGCCTGGGATGTTTCAAGATCATTATCTATGGATTTGAGATCATTTTCAATCTCTAATTCTTGACCACGCATCGTATCCAGGGCTTCATTAAGATCATTGATGGTTTTTTCCAAGTGAGCTATGTGAGTTAGAAGATCCTGACCCATGTTAATCAAAGTTTGAAGATGATCTTTATCATTGTTGGTTTTTTTATTTTTTTGGTTACTTTTAGTCTTTCTATATACGTTCTCCGTTTTTTCATCTGGAATTGTAATCTTTTTCTTCAGATTCTTGATCTCAGATAAAGTTTCATTATAAACTTCATCTAGTTTTCCAAGGCTTCCATCTAGTTCAAGTATATTTTCTTTGATGGTGTGTTGATTCTCTCGATGTTGAGCTAACTCCTTTTTATTTATTTCTAAAAAGTTCTTCAACTCTTTTTCTTGATCCTGAAATTGGACTTTCTGGTTTTTGATATCTGATTCTATCTGGGTCAATTTATTTAAAATATTTTTCAGGTTTTCTTTATGACCAGCAAGGACCTGTGGGCTTTTTTCCTTTTTTTCTTTTAGATAATCTAGTCGGTTCTGGATCGTTTTCAATTCACCATCATCAGATTTTAATTGCTGCTTCAGTTCTTTCATCTCGATATATACATATTGCTGTGCAAGAACTTCATCAATAGCCTGAACTGCTTGTTCATGTTTATTCTTTTCTATATTTATTTTGTCAGAAATCTCCGCTAATATTTCTTCAAGTTTGGATTTGATATTTTTTTGTGCGCGAGCTTCTTTTATAGGTATCTGATCTATCTCTAGTTGAATATTATTTAGGATATATTTCGAATTTTCGTTCAGTTCATGAAACTCTATTTCTTTTTCTGATAGCAAACTATTTTTTTGATCAAGCTTATCTTTCAAATTTTGAATAACTTTCTTAGCTGTAGCAATTTTCTTTTCTGCTCTGACAATTTTATCCGTAATGGTCTTCTTTTGCCCTCCAAAAGGCTTAAGTTTTGTAAGAATTTTTTTACTATTGGCACGATACCTAGTCATGAAGTTCTCATACCGCTTTTCAATGCGCTCGAAGGCAATGGTTACTTTTACAATTTCTTCCCGATCCAGAGCGATACTTTCATCTGCCAATGCTTGTGCCGCTGATATGGGATCAACATTGTTCTTCAAGCGAATAATACCATCCCGTAAAAACAATAGGTATGAGTTTGATTGTTTCCGTGAAATATTATTTTCCAAAACTTTAATTTGTTCTTCTGATTTAATCCTTTCCTTTTCTAAAAGACTTTCCCATTCACTTTTCTTGTCTTCAAGAATATCAAGCCTTTGTTGTAAGGCATGGCCACGCTTCAGATCGCGGTGCCAACTTTTTATATCCTTTTCCCACTCTGCAATCTGTGAAAATTTTTTCTTTTTCTTTTCAACAAGTGAAGAATTTATTCTATCCCTGTCAACTATTATTTTTTCCATTTCTTTTGTACTTCTAGCTAAATTATTTTCAATCGATTGTTGTTTTTCTGCTAGAACTTTACCTTCTTTCTTGAAAAAAGCTTTAATAGTCACATCTATAATTTCATTAGCATCTGTGATTTTTGTATTTTTTTCTTCTTCAAAATGTTTCAGTTTATCGTTTAAAACTATTTGAAGTTTTTCCTTCTCTTTCTCTGCTTCCGTAATCAATGGAAAATATTGCTCATTCAATTTTTCTATTTCTTTTAATACTTCCGCCTTCTGCTTCTCCAACTGAGCATAAATGTTCATATTGTCATTGATTTCCTGAACCACATTATTTTCTTTTTGAGAATGCTCGCTGATTTTTTTTTCTAAATCTTCTTGTTGGATAATAAGTTGCTCACTTTGATCTTGCAGAGTCTTGGATTGCTCTTCATGGGATTCGGAAAGCTTTGAATTAGAATCTATATGCCCTTCAATATTATTTTCGCATATCACTATAGCGCTATCTAACCGTAGCAACTCTTTTTGCAATACTTTCAATTCATTTTTAATCGTTTCTTGTTGGGACTGCAGGTCTTTTAATTCATCCTCTTTTTTATTTAAATCCTTAATCATGTCTATGGTTTCGTGATTAATATCCACAACATCTAAAATTTCCTGCAGTTGGATTTCCTTTTCTTTCAGATCACTCAAATAAGTATCTATTTCTTTCTTTAAAAAGGATAGTTTTCTATCATTCTTTTTTATTTTTTGGAGACTTACATTGACCTGCTCCTGCAACTTGTCCTCTTTTTTAATCAGATCCTGCTGTTCAATATTTACCTTAACTATATCTGATGTAAGATTTTTAATTTCCTCTAAATTATTTGGTGTCTGTAAAACTACATCCAGTACACTTAGTAGCTTCCTCCGAGTATCAAATCCATTTTCAGCATCCAAATATTGTGATGATTGAAATTCGGCTTCTCCAGAAACTATTTTTTCAAAATTGTCTCTTATCCCTTTCAAACGCTCAGTATTCTGAGACAGTAGATAATCTGCTTGCTGAAGTATATTCACATCTTCTTCACCTATTTCAACTAAAAACTTTAAATGTTCTAAGAATGATTTTTTTAATAGCTTGGCCGTATTATGGACAGTGTCTTTTAAATACTCCAGAATTGCAATCTCATCATGGCCCATTCCCAACTTCATTGCCATTTCGTGACGGGTGTCTTCAACTTTTAATATTTTTGTTTGTAGTTCATCAATCTCTTGTTCGTAAAGTTCTTTTCGCTCTGTCAAAGATACGCGTGACTTAGCAGCCTTCTTAATTTGTGATTCATATTCACCTTTGGATTTCCTTCCTGCTTCTTCCCTTTTCTTTTGAAAATGATCTGTTTCATATTCTATCTCGGATATTTTTTTAATTAAATAGTCGTGCTCCTTATAGTAAACCAATAAAGTTTCACTTTTATTGTCCACTTGAGTTGTGACCACATCAAGGTCGGCAGTCAAGGCGTCTTGACCATCCATATATTCAATTTTCAATTCTTTGAATTCCTTAGCCGTTAATATTAATTTTTTATTGGCTTCATCAATGGATTTGAGCTTTGAATTTTTATCGATTTCTAAACGCGCTAAACGATATTTGGCACTTTCTGGACTTTTAGACATTTCAATGGATTTTTTTCGCTCCTGAATCTTATCCTGTACATTTTTCAGTTTATTCTCTGATCTTTTTTTATTATATAAAATGTAATTTTTCTTAAACCTTGTTAGAAAATCCCTTTTAGAATCAAGCCTTTTTTTAAATGAAGTTGTTGTAATAGAATTCAATTTTTCTACTGGATCACCAATAGTATCTCTTATTAGTCTATCCATATTTTTAATATGGCTTCCAGGACCGCCAATATATACACCACCGAAGGCGAAGTCATTTTTTCCCATGAATTGTTGTATTGTTGAAAAATTATTTATGGAATCTTTTATCTGATTCATCATAATGCTTGATAATTCATTCAGCATTAACCTTGCATCATCATATGGGAAACCATCCTGTAATTCAAATTTATTTTTTGTTTTTGAGATACCATAATTCTCTAAGA
>CAYNJB010000046.1:0-7625 GCA_964397515.1 uncultured Nitrosopumilales archaeon
ACGGTCTCATTAGGAGCAATTCTGGTGTAGCCATAGGTGATGCTATTAGCATTCAAAAGATAAAAGCTCCTCCAGCCGAAAAGGTAATTGTCGCTCCATTAGAGGCGATACCTCCAATCGATGAGCGATATTTAGCAGATGCACTTGAGAGTGTTCCAGTGACTAAAGGTGACAACGTTATGATTCCCTATTTTGGTGGTAGACTCACATTTCAAGTTATAGGAGTTAGCCCAATGGCGGACGCTGTATTGATCACTCAAAGAACTTCATTCGCCATTTCAGATAAGGGTGAAACACTCCGAGGTGTTCCACAAGTAACCTATGAAGACATAGGTGGTTTAAAAGATGAAATTCAAAAAGTCCGAGAAATGATTGAACTTCCCCTTAGACACCCAGAAATATTTGAAAAACTCGGTGTTGAGGCTCCAAAAGGAATTTTATTATTTGGTCCGCCTGGAACCGGGAAAACTCTTTTAGCTAAAGCTGTAGCAACAGAAAGTAGTGCTCACTTCATTAGTATTAGTGGCCCTGAAGTTATGAGTAAATTCTACGGTGAATCTGAAGCAAGATTACGGGATATATTCAAGGAGGCCAGAGAAAAATCCCCTACAATTGTCTTTATAGATGAAATTGATTCAATCGCGCCAAAACGTGAGGAAGTAACCGGTGAAGTTGAACGAAGAGTAGTAAGTCAGCTTTTATCCCTAATGGACGGTCTTGAAGCTAGAGGAAAGGTTATCGTAATAGCCGCAACTAACAGACCAAACGCTCTTGACCCTGCACTTCGGAGACCTGGTAGGTTTGACAGAGAAATAGAAATCAAAGTCCCCTCAAAGAAAGGTCGACTTGAAATCCTTCAGATACACACAAGACATATGCCTCTTGTTCCGGAAGTTAATCTTGGAAAACTATCTTCTGTATCACATGGTTTTGTCGGTGCTGATCTTGAATATCTTTGCAAAGAAGCTGCTATGAAAACTCTTCGCCGGATTCTTCCTGAATTAAAACTTGAAGAAGATAAACTTTCACCTGATATTCTCAATAAATTAGTGGTCACAATGAATGACTTTGAGACTGCTCTAAAAGATGTTACACCTTCTGCTATGCGGGAAGTCTATTTAGAGACTCCTGATGTTGAATGGTCTGAGGTAGGCGGATTAGATGGTATCAAAAGAGAGCTTAGAGAAGCTGTAGAGTGGCCAATGAAGTTCCCTGATCTATATACAAAAATTGGTTATCAGATGCCCAAAGGCATCCTTCTGCATGGTCCGCCTGGAACCGGGAAAACTCTTTTAGCTAAAGCAGTTGCCAAAGAAAGTGAAGCAAACTTCATCAGTGTACGGGGACCTGAGCTTTTATCAAAATGGGTCGGTGAATCGGAACGAGGTGTACGGGAAGTATTCCGCAGAGCTAGACAAGCTTCACCTTGTATCATCTTTTTCGATGAGATGGATGCAATAGCTCCAGTGCGAGGCGCGGGCGGCGATAGCATGGTAACAGAGCGTGTTGTAAGTCAGCTTCTTACCGAACTAGATGGAATTCAATCTCTTGCAGGTGTTGTCGTTTTGGCTGCAACAAACAGAATTGATATGATTGACCCATCGCTTCTAAGAGCCGGTAGATTTGATAAACTTCTATATATTCAACTTCCAGATACCAATGCTCGTCTACAGATACTTAAGACACATAGTGAAGGAAAGCCTTTAGCTAAAAATATCGATTTAACCAAGATTGCAGATAATACTGATGGATTTAGCGGCGCGGATCTAGCTTCTGTATCAAACACAGCTGTTTCTCTATTATTGCAGGAATTCATCCTCAAATATCCAAAACCTGAAGATATATCAAAACATGTAGACACAGCAAAAGTATTGATGAGACACTTCGAAGAAGCTATTAAGAAAGTTAAGTCTTCCAGGGAAGGGAAACCTATTGAGAAGGCAGTACCCTACTATCGATAAAGACGTCGACGAATAATTTGTCTCAACTAGAAAAGGTTATCCAACTTTTTCGGTAACAATCATGCATATAGCTCATGTCGGTCTAGGTCGAGTCGGACGCCCAACTGTCTACTCTATCCTGTCCGCAGGATTACCTGATGAATTAACAGTCTGTGATATAAAACCCGGATTAGCTCAGGCTTTTGGTGAAGAGCTAAGACATGCTGCTGCTTCCCTTAGATCAGATACTATCATCAATTATCGTACTGATAGTAAAGAAATCTCAAACGCAGATATTATACTTATCTCAGCTGGGGTATCTAGACTTCCTGGAGAAAAGATTAGTCGCAGGGACCTTGCAGTAAAAAACACCAAAATAGTTGGTGGTATCTCTGAATCTACAAAAACAAATAATCCTCAAGCAAAATATGTTGTGATTACAAACCCTGTAGATTCTATGGCGATGCTTTGCAAAAAAATAACTAATGCTGAATTCGTAATAAGCACAGGGACAAGCTTGGAATCTGCAAGATTAAGATCTAAAGTTGCTTATGATCTTAATGTCCCTATTTCTTCAATACAAGGTTTTGCAGGGGGAGAACATGGTGAAGCGGCTCTATCTTTGTGGTCCACCATTCGAATTGCAGGAGACACTCTAATGAAATATGCGCAAAAAACGGGGAAATCCTTAGACAAGAATAGGGTTGAACAATATATGAGGGAAGTTTCACGTGGAATAATTGAAGGAGTTGGGGCTACAGAAATAGGGCCGGCCGCAGTATTTACAGAAATCGTAAAGGCGATAACTAAAAACACTGATCAAGTAATATCTGTATCTACACCAATGAATTTTCCGTCAATTTCAATGCCCGTATTTGTAGGTGTTCCAATAAAGCTCGGTTCTTGTTTGGGACCGTCTCTCTATAATTATCTATTAGATGAAGAAAAAACCGGTATACAGGACGCAGCTAAAGCTATCTATGACACATTCATCTCATCTTGATTCATTTAGCGTATTGTGCTAATACAGTTGTTGTTCCAGAACTTAGAACACTGTGTTCTAATCTAAAGTGTTTACTAGTCTAATATCTACTACTATTGCTGTTGATAGATATGAGTAATCAAACAGGATCTAAAATAATGATGGCCGTAGCCGGCTTAATTGCTATCTCCGCTATAGTGACAGTTGCCTATATTGCAACATATGGTGGAGCAATCCGCGAAATAAATATTCTCGAGCGATTTGATGATCGTATTTTATCTAGATTAGCCGAAGCAGGAATCACAATTCAATCTGATAGTGATAATTTAATTTATGTTACAGGTCGGGGCTCGATCCAGACTACTCCTGACCGAGTACTGGTTCATCTGGGTGTTGAAACTTCTAACACTTCTGCTGTATTTGCTCAACGGGAAAACTCTATGAGAATGAGCTCGGTTGTTAACGCCTTGATATCGATTGGCGTATCTGACGCGGACATAAAGACTACTGGTCTAAACTTATATCCTATTAGGCAAAATCTCCGAGAAGAAAACGGGATAAAGATAATTGGATATACCGCACGAAATGAGATAATTATTAATGTTCAAGATATCTCAAAAGCCGGTGAAGTCGTAGACCAATCTATATCATCTGGTGCAAACATTATTTCTTCAATAAGCTTTAACATATCCGAGGAAAAGGCTGAATCTCTATCCTCTGAGGCATTGAAAGACGCAGTTAAAGATGCTAAAAAACAAGCAACGATTGCGGCTGAAGCTGCCGACACTAAGATCCTAGGCCTCAAATCTTTATCATTAGGCAGCATATCCATCCCAACAAGAGTCATGAAAGAATCTTTTGATGTCTCATCAGGATCAACTCCAATAATGTCTGGTCAGACAACAATAACTGTAACTGTGTCTGCTACTTTCGTCATAGAATAGACCAAATATCAAGCATTGCGCGGGAAAACATTAATTCTTAGTCCCGCGTACCTACCATGTTTGTGGTATGGCTGAGAACAAAGGCTATCATGGCGTAGCAGCTGATCTGATCAATGATGATAATCTTTCTATTGGCGACCGAATACAAGTTGATACTTCTGAAGACTCGTTTGAAGGCATTCTCATGCCCAGATATGAATTAGCTGATGAAAACCATATTGTTCTTAAACTAAAAAACGGATATAATCTGGGGATCCACATAAAAAAGATAACCAAATTATCGAAGCTTTCAACCGGAAACGCTCCAACTTATAGGTCTCAGGAATCTCAATCAGTTAATAATCATCTGCCCCGAGTTTTAATAGTTAGTACTGGAGGTACAATAGCTAGCCGGATTGACTATAGAACAGGCGGTGTTTATCCAGCTTTAACTGCTAACGAACTTTATTCTGCTGTTCCAGAATTATCTGAAGTGGCTAATATAGACGCTGAAGTTCTATTTAGTGTATTCAGTGAAAATATAAGTCCAAACCATTGGAAAATCCTCGCTAAAAGGATAGGCGCCGCGGTTAATGAGGGCTATAATGGCGTTCTTGTAACTCATGGAACCGATACCATGGGTTATACTTCTGCAGCTATGAGTTTTGCCTTGAGAAATCTACCAATTCCTGTTTTATTTGTCGGCGCGCAAAGGTCTTCTGATAGGCCATCTTCTGACGCAGCGTTAAATCTAAAAGCAGCTACATTAATTGCGTCAAAGGCTCCTTTCGCAGGAGTCTTTTTGGTGATGCATTCAGGTTTAAACGATAATTTAATCTCTGTTCACCGAGGAGTTACAGTTCGGAAAAACCATACCAGTCAAAGAGCAGCATTTGAATCAATTAACACATCAATTGTCGCTTCAGTTGAAAACGGGGCAATCTCTTGTGTCTCTAAAAATATAGCAAAACGTGGCGACTTGAAAGACTTTAAACTTCTGCCTGAGTTCGATGAAAAAGTAGTTCTGGTAAAATTTTATCCAGGTTTCAATTCTGAAATATTGGATTTCTTACTTGAAAAGAAAGTTCATGGTATTGTGTTGGAAGGTACAGGATTAGGACATGTAGGGCATTCCTGCTATCAATCAATAAAGAAATTTATTAACAATGATGTTTTGGTTGGGATGACATCTCAATGTATCTGGGGGCGCGTAAATATGACCGTTTATGAAACGGGTCGAGACCTTCTGGCATTAGGGGTAACCCCTCTAGACTCAATACTTCCAGAAACTGCTCTTGCAAAGATGATGTGGATTCTCGCCAATACCAATAATGTAAAGGAAGCGCGAAACATGCTGACCCAAAACTTAGTGGGCGAGTTAACTTCAAGACTTCATATTAATAGGTGCGATATTTGAGTAAAGATAAATTCTTAGATCTTGACGTTCTTGTTGGCTTAGAAATACATCAACAACTATCCACCGAAAAAAAACTTTTTTGTTCATGTAACCCCATAGTGGACGAGTCCCAAAACCAAAGTTTCCAAAGAACTCTTCGTCCTTCACAAAGCGAACTTGGATATATTGATCCAGCCGCCCTTTTCGAATTCAAAAAAAGAAAGCCCGCGAAGTATTGCGGAGGATATGCTTCTTCCTGTTTAGTCGAAGCTGATGATGAACCCCCACATATGCTTAACCCCGAAGCAGTTGACTCAGCTCTACTAATAGCTCTTGCTCTTGGCGCAACTCCTGTGGATGAGCTTCATGTTATGAGGAAAATTGTGATCGATGGCTCCAATACATCTGGTTTCCAAAGAACTATGATCACAGCTCTTAATGGTTGCATCGAAACTGTTGGACTTAAAATACCTGTCCAACTTATTTGTTTAGAGGAAGATGCTGCTCGAGTTCTAGATGAATCAAACGGCATAAGAACGTATGGCCTCGACAGATTATGTGTCCCTCTTGTTGAAATCGCTCTTGCTCCATTTTCCGGAACACCTGAGCAAGCTCAAAAGGTAGCTCTGGCCCTTGGACGTATGATGAGAAGTACAGGTAAGGTAATGCGAGGACTTGGATCAATAAGGCAGGATGTCAACATTTCCATTAAAAGTGGAAATGTAGTTGAAGTAAAAGGCGTCCAAAACCTTGATCTTATCCAAAAAGTGGTAGAATTTGAGGTAAAACGGCAAAAAGCTCTTCTTGATATCAAAGAAGAGCTAATTAATCGAGGGATCTCTAAAGATACAGCTGCTGGTCCTCCGACTGATCTAACACCCTTTTTCAAAAACACTCCAAGCCCTGTTCTCAAGAAAGCAATTAATTCTGGGGAAATTATTTACGGAATCCGACTCTTAGGATTCTGTGGGCTCTTAAAGTATGAACCTTTGCCTTCATTTAGATTGGGGAAGGAATTCGCTGACCTCGTTCGATTCTATGGCCTTGGGGGTATTTTTCACTCCGACGAACTACCTGCTTACGGAGTTAATGAGGCCGAGGTATCAATGGTGCAGAAAAACCTCAAAGTATCTGAAAAAGACGGGTTCATTCTACTTGCAGGTCCAAAGCAAGTGGTTCAAGATGCTGCTGACGCTGTTGTACAACGTGCAAAAGACGCTACCCAAGGAGTTCCTGCAGAAACTAGAGGCCCAACAAAACAGGGCGCTACTAAATATATCAGGCCACGGCCAGGACCTGCTCGGATGTATCCTGAGACTGATATCCCACCTATCCCAATAACACTTCAAAGGCTTAACGATCTACGAAAGTTTATCCCCAAACCTTGGGAGGAAATAATACAATCTTATGCAAAAAAATATAATATTAGTCTGGACTTATCTTCACGAATATGTGACTCCAATTATAAAAGTCTCTTTGAAGATATTGTTCATGAAACAAAAGTTCAGGCAAGCTTTATTGCAGCGACTCTAACTGAAACTCTTGTGGAACTGTCGCGAATGAGGTTAGATCTGTCACCTCTCTCTAATAATATTATCCAGGAGGTTTTCTTCTTAGTAGATACAGGCCGGTTCTCCAAAGAAGCGGTCTCTGAAATCTTCGAAACAATTCTAAGAAAAAAAGCTAAAACACCCCAAGAAGCAGCTTCGGTACTTGGTCTTGATAAAATGTCCGACCAAGACGCATCAAAACTAATCCATGATATTGTGGAAAAAAAACGTGAAATTATTAATTCAAAGAAAGAGCGATCTATGAGTATAATCATGGGTGAAGCAATGGTAAAACTCAGAGGCAAAGTTGATGGAGAGAAAATATATTCAATTGTACAAGACGAAGTAAATCGTATCTTGAAGGGAGACGTTGAAAAACTGAAAATTGATTCTTGAGATATCTACTACAATATGGGATTCAGTTTATAATACAATATTTTATTCTGCAATAATTATCATAGTTGTTTGGACAATTTGGGATTTAACTAGTAGGTTCAGAGGAAATATATCAATCCGACCAGCTTCGGAGATCTATTGTACCAGTTGTGGAGCAAGTAATACTTCCGATGCAATATTTTGTTCAAAATGTGGAAATAAATTCGATGATGAATCTTCTTCTGGATAAAGTTATTAACACTATTTTACGCTTAGAAAAGGCTGAAACATTACAGCTAAGCGTAATGTTTGCTGTAATGTTTAACATATATTAATTCCACTCGGTAACAGCACACGGTAACAAAAAAAGGGATTACTCGGTAACAGCCCTGTAACAGTAAATATACGTGTAATATTATCATTTATCTCTATAATGAATTTTGAGTTTACCTTTGTCAT
>CAYNJB010000047.1:0-3867 GCA_964397515.1 uncultured Nitrosopumilales archaeon
TAGGTAGAAAAATTAATGAAAAATTATCAGTAATTAAACATGTTGAGAGCGCAAAACTAACACCGGATAATAGTTTAGCTAAAAAACTTCAACATTATTTAAAAGTTGAACTATTAGTTCCAGATGAATCAGAATTATAAGGAACCAGTGCAATCAGTTAATGGATCGAAAGGCAATACTTGTTACCTATCCAGATAGATTCATAATTAGGGAAGCAGAAGAATTAGCCGAGGCCGCAGGATACAAAATTATACACTCTATTACCCAGAAATACCTTAAACATGGTAAATACGGGATGGGGTCAGGGAAAGCAGAAGATCTCAAAGAATTAGTAGAAGAACTATTACCGGATGTTATCATTTTTGACGAAAAACCAAGAACACGCCAAATCTATAATTTAGCCACAATGACAAAGACTGAGGTAATAGACAGAGAAAAACTGATATTAGAAATCTTTTCTAAAAGAGCTTCTTCGGCAGAATCAAAATTGCAAGTTCAACTCGCTGAGCTCAGATATGAGCTGCCCAGAGCTAAGGAGAAAGTGAGATTATCCAAAATCAGCGAACAACCAGGCTTTTCAGGGTTGGGAGCATATGAAGTCGACCTTTATCATCTATCGATTAAAAAAAGAGCGAACGCAATAAATTTTAAACTTAAAGACGTAATTAAAAGGAGAGATCTATACAGAAGACAAAGAATAAAAAACGATATACCAAACGTTTCTTTGACAGGGTATACAGGCGCTGGTAAAAGTACATTTTTTAACTTAATCACAGGTGAAAGAAGGGAAGTAGACAAAGGTTCATTTACCACCCTTACAACAGCCACAAGAGCAATTTCTGTATCAAAAGGTAAAGTATTATTTTCAGATACTGTAGGCTTTATTAGCAGGCTCCCAACATATATGATCGAATCATTTAAATCAACTTTAGAGGAATTAACTTATTCCGATCTTGTTCTTTTACTGTTGGATTCGAGTGAAAAATTTGAAGATTTACAATTAAAGTATAATAGTTGTTTAGATATTATTTCAGAACTACAGATTAATCCATCGAAGGTTCACCTAATTTTTAACAAAGTAGATCTAACTTCCGCCGATGAAATTAATGATATAATTAGGAACCTATCACCTGAACTTGAATCATATTCGATTATCTCAGCAAAAACAGGTTTAGGAATTAAAGATGTTCTAAAAAGAATCAACGACGAAGTCTTTGAATATGCCGAAGCTCAAATTGATTTGACATATCAAGAGATGAATAAGCATTATAAGGATTTATTTAAATTAAGAGAAAAAACTAAGGTAACTGTAATAACGCATCAAGACGGATCAGTCACACTCAATATAGTAGGAGAGCCCTGGGTTTTAAAAAAATTTGAAGCGGATTTGAGAGAAGGAAAAAATGAGAAAAAAGATTAAACCTGAGATTTGGGTAATGAGGGTTGGCCATAGACTTGTAAGAGATGATAGGGTATCCACACATATTGGTTTAGTGGCTAGAGCTTTTGGAGCAACAGGAATGTACATTGACAATGGAGACAAGGAGATTAAAGAATCATTAGATAAAGTTTCAAGAAGGTGGGGCGGTGGTTTTAAAGTAGAAATAATTAATGGATGGAAAAAAATCTTGCATGAATGGTCAGATTCCGGAAAAATAATAGTTCATCTAACTATGTATGGCAGTTCAATAAATCAAACTATCGATACTATCAGGAGCCACGATAAGGACATTATGGTTATTGTAGGGGGAGAAAAAGTGCCAAGACCAGTATACGATATTAGTGATTATAATCTTTCAATAGGTAATCAACCTCATTCAGAGATAGCAGCATTAGCTGTGTTCTTAGATAGATTCTATAAAGGCGAAGAACTTAAAGGCATGTTTAAACAATCTAAGATATGGATAGTTCCAAACTCTAAAGGTAAAACGGTGCAAATAAATAATGAAAATTGAATATGAAGATTCATTTGTTAAGATATCAGGATTATTAGGCGGAGAAGATTATGTTAAAGTATCTAGAGCCTTACTTAATAACGACGACTCAACAGATGAGGAAATAGCTAGTGCCACCGGATTAAAGATAAATATGGTGCGAAAAGCGTTGTATGAACTTTTTGGGCGTTCCCTCATAAGCGGCATCCGAGTAAGAGATCTTAAAAGAGGGTGGTTTGTCTATAGATGGAGAGCCCAAAGGGACCAAGTTGATGGATTCATATATACACAGAAACGTAAAGCTTTAGAAAGATTACAACAAAGACTTACTCATGAAGAGGCTCATGAGTTTTATTCTTGCCCAAGTCCGGAGTGTCAAAAAATGCCGTTTGAACAAGCAATGGAGACATTCTTTAAATGTCAACAATGCGGAGAAATACTTAACAGGGTACAAAACGGTGATCTGAAATTTGCATTAACATGGAAGTTAGAACAAATGCGAACAGAAATAACGAAGTCAAAGTAAAGATTTAAGACCATCAAATTGATTAGCTAACTTGTAGCGGGGTGGGGAAGCCAGTCTTACCCATATAGGATTGGGGCAAAGTTATCCCGGCGGGCTCATAACCCACAGATCGGTCGTTCAAATCAACTGGATTAATATTAATCCAAGTAGTGAAATTCGACCCCCCGCTACTGAATAATTCCAATAGAAGTATGGTATGTGGGTTATATGAATAATTTTATTAGATCATCATTTTGGATGTTCATTATTTATCCACTTAATGAGGAGTCTTTAGGGATCGTTTAATCATTAAACACAATATTAAGAGAATTGATGTATGAAAAGAGGGAAATAACCTCTTTCTTAAAACACAAGCTACTAATGGCCCTATTTGATAGATTTTGCTTTTTCGATCAGTTCGTTTATCAATGTAGGTTCAGTTATTTCTATAACCCTTGATCGGCCAACTTCATACACACTAATTAACCCAACTAATTCTAAGGTCTTAATATGGCGATATATTGTAGCATAATCAATATTAAGATTTCTTGAAAGTGCCTTAATATGCAACGGTCTTTTTGATGCTTTTATCATATCCAAGATTTGAAGACGAACTATACTACCCAAGGCATTGAATACTTTTGCAGTTCTAGAAACACCGATTTTTTCAGACAAATACCAATCATATTCATCTAATTTAGGCAGATTAATTAATATTATGGTGAATATATCAACATTCAATTACATGTATAATATAAATATACTCATTATTTGTATAAAATTATATTAATATTAAAAAATGAGAGCAAATATATTTTCTTTGCCCTAAAATTACTAAGGTAAAGATAGAAAAAAAGAGAAGGTATATTTGGAGAAAGGAAATAGGAGAAGATGTGGGGTCGTCGGCTAGACTATGTTTAGAATAGGGCAATTCTGGTCCAGGCTACATGGTTTGGGTAACTTGGATAAGTTAAAAACACCATGTGATCATGGGTTCAAATCCCATCGACCCCACCACATTTAACCAGAAAATACAACATCTCTTGCTTCTTGAGCAAATTTGTTAATAACATTTAATTGTATTATTGTATATCTTAAAAAGAGATCATTTTTTGACAACTTTAGAATATAGGTTAGATTAATTAACTTTTCAGTTTAATACCGTCTATTCTTGAAAGTTTTAGAGTGAATTGACTCGCTAAAAAAATTAATATTTTTTTAACTATATATTTTGAATATTGGCGGAAGAAAAAAAAGATACCGCCTTCTTTTACTGTAGTCCCTTCGTTTTCAGAGGTCAGAGAAAAAATTCTTTTTCTTTTACTCAGTTTCTGGTACTGTTTATTTTGCTTCTTCAGTTGTCGAAGCTGCTACTTCTTCAGTTGTCGAAGCTGCTACTTCTTCAGTTGTCGAAGCTGCTACTTCTTC
>CAYNJB010000047.1:3967-7392 GCA_964397515.1 uncultured Nitrosopumilales archaeon
AGTTGTCGAAGCTGCTGTTTCTCCTTGGTTAGAGACTAATTCGGCATTCGCAAACCTGGGGCCTACATTTGTGATTTTTATCTTCCCCTTATCACCGGCTTTTGCTCCTGATACAAAGATTATGAATCCCTGTATTTTTGCAATTCCATCTCCTCTTCTAGATGTCTCAGTGATTTCTACATCGTATTCTTTTCCGATTTCTACAGGTTTTGGCGCGAAACTTCTTGGTCTACCGTAACTACTTCCGCCTCCGCTTCCGTAGCCACCTCGGCCTCCGCTTCCTCCGAATCCGCCTCTACCACGATTTCCGTAACTCATGTGGTATTACCGTACGATTACCTAAAATTATCTAACATATTAACTTACCTTATTTAGACGAGAGGTATTTGATTAAATATAATTGAAGAGTATAAAAGAAGGTAAATTAGAAGCTAAAAAACGTTATTAATTATTTTGTTTACATTAATAAAAAAATGTAAGATGAAGTTACTAATTTTCATCAAACAATAGGATTAAGGTTTCTAAGATGGATGTTTCTTAGATCCTTGATCACGGATTGTATTTACCGGGGGTATCAATAAATTTAAAAGTAAATTTACTCATTCTACGATTTGTGTCTCAGGGTTTTGCGCTTGATTCATTTCTGAAATAATATCTTTCTTAACTTCTTCTTTTATTTCTTGCTTAAATTTTTCTCGCTCAATTTCTTTCTTTTTCTGAATTGTTTTTTTTCTTCGTTTTTTAAACCATCGCCCTACAATAAACATCCCGAGAATAAAAATAAATGGTAGAATTAGATAAGTTACTGCTCCAACATCATTTTGAACTGTTGGTTGAAAAATTCTTAGAAATGTGGATTGAACTGTGTCTTTTATTATGGTTATATAACTTATGCCAGATGTAGCAGTATTTACTAGAATTACAAACAAATAATCTAATCCTGCAATTTTACCTCGTCCAGCTACTAAACCAATACCAACTAGCCATGATAGTGAATGAATATATGCTATTGGATCAGAGTACGCTACATTGAATTCGGTAATGTTGTCATACCCAATAAATATTGATTCGTTTATCCGATTTAAAGCCTCAGGTAGAATGATCTGGTCTGCGGATGTCACGGCCAATCCAAAGACGAGCATAACGCCAATTGTTAGAGGACTAAACATGATCCCCACTCCTTAGGTTTGTAGTATCGGGTCTATCCTTTAAACTTTAATGTTAACCCAATCTTTTATTAGGATCAACATCTAAAAAGAAGGTATGGATTCTTATAATTGTCCTAAATGCGGAGAACATGTAGATAGAAAGTCTATTGCTAATCAAATTCGAAATGTGTCCCGCGATTATACGGAATGTAAGAATTGTGGGTATAAGTCGGATAGAGAATGTCCGCCAGAACTTACATTAAGTGACTGGGTATAATCAGACCTGTCTAGATTTATTGATGCAACTATCTTTACCCTATATTCATAAATATTAAAAACGCACAATAAAATGATATCTATTGCGATAACCTCGTTGTTATTATTATATTGCTTTTAATTTTGATTATATTTACTGATGAAAAAAATTGATACTGTGCTTACAATGATGGTTAATATTACAACTAGCAATGTTATTTCAGGAAATTCAGTATAGCCTAATGTTTTTGTAATTTCTGGAAGCTGTGAGAGAACAGCCGCTGCAAGGCCTCTAGGCAACATGAATGTCATTAGTGTTATATTTGACTTATTTGGTTCTTGTTTATAGACAACTGCGCGTACTGTTATGAATCTTGAGGCAATTATTATGAAGGTGATTGATATAGCAGCTATGATAAATAATGGGTTACTTACTTGAACTACTATTCCTAAGAAAACAAAGAAAAATGTTCTAATTAAAAACGACATTTGTGATTGAAATTTTCGCATTACATCGCTTGCTTGAACACTGGTTGTGTTACCTAACATCTTCCCTATCTCAACCCCGTTACCTAATATTAGCCCAAATACGAGAGCTGCAATAGCTCCACTGCCACCCCCAAATTCTGCAACGCCGTAAAGTAAAATTACAGTACTAAGTGTTAATATATCATCGTATGGTTGATCTGCTAATGACCTCAAAATTCTAAGCCATAATAAGCCAACTGCAAACCCAAGAATAGCTCCAACAGAAAAGCTTCCGAGGGTGTTTTGAATTACGGGTTGAGCATCAATAGCGTCTGGTGTTTGAATAAGGAAATTGACTAAACTAAGCGAGATAACAATACTCAGAGCATCTGTAAAAGCTGATTCAAGAGTTAGAACTGTAGTTATTTTTGCGCTTATTGAAAGCTTCATCAGTAGTGGAATAACAATGGCCGAACTTGATCCGCCCAAAATAGATCCTAAAAGCAATGACTTCAGAATATCCCATTCAAAGATAACGGAGACAAATAATGTTATAAGCAAACTTGATAAAATAAAACTTATAATTGCAATAAGTCCTGCAGTTGGACTGTCTTCAATTACTCTGCGAATATTTAAATTCATTCCTCCTTCGAAAAGAATAACTGTAATTGCTAACGCTGAGAAAACACTTGCTATATCATCCAAAGCTATTTTATCGTTTGCATTAAGTAATTGACCCAATAATGCACCAACAAATACAAGAAGAAGAACATCAGAGATTCCGGTTTTCCGGAAAACAATCATAGCTATAAATCCAATTCCGATAATTAAACCTACGAACAAAAATACTGTTGCCGTGTCCAAACTATCGTACTCCTCTACCAATATTGAAAAGGTAATGCTTGTTTCGTGGATAATTCAATCATTAATTCTGGACAACTCCTAATCAGATATTATTTACTAATAGACTTAAATTTCATATATAAATATGAACTTTGAAAACATATTAAGGATTGATAAAAAGTTAATGTGGTTGGTCCAAACTATTAAGAACTATAAATAATATAGTGACCTAAACATAGTTAGTTCCTAAACGAAGGCGCGACAAACATGCAAGATAATATGGGTTGATACTAAGAGGTTAAAAAAATGGAGATGAAAAAAGAGACACATAAAGATGATCAACAAAACACAATATCTATCAAAGATGTGGGGTTAATAATTGCGGATTACGATCGCACTTTAACCGACGAGTTTCTGAGACCAGTTTTAGATGCTTTCTTAGCCATTAAGAATGTTAAATCAAGTTTTGACATCCAATTTTTTATTGTGTCTGGTCGAAATCTAAAATTTTTAATGGAGTTACCTGTTTGCAATAATATTTGCGATGCAATTGTTGCAGAAAACGGCGCGATAATATACTCACCTAAAACGAAACAAAAAATATACCTGGGTCAGCCATTTGATGTTAAAAAGTTGGCAACATTACTAAAAAATCAAGATATCAATGTAGATGTGTTTGAATCAATCTTATCTACGTCTATATTGAATTAC